>JAFGNG010000001.1 GCA_016927125.1 Planctomycetota bacterium
CTGGAGCAGCGTGATGGAGCGCACCTTCGTCGCCTGCGGGATGCGCCAGGGAGATATTCTGCAGAACGCCTTCGGCTATGGCCTTTTTACCGGCGGGCTGGGCGCGCATTACGGTGCGGAGAGACTCGGCGCGACCGTCATCCCCATCTCCGGCGGCAATACCGACCGGCAGATTATGGTGATGAAGGACTTCGGCGTTACCGCGATCTGCTGCACTCCCAGCTACTTTGTTTATCTTATTGAGCGCGCGCACGAACTCGGCGTGGATATCAAGGAATTACCCGTCAAGATCGGCATCTTCGGCGCCGAGCCCTGGACCGATGCGATGCGCAAGCACATGGAAGAGATGGGAGGGATCAAAGCGTATGATATCTATGGCCTCTCTGAAATCATTGGTCCCGGCGTGGCCTCGGAGTGTTCAGCACAGAACGGGCTCCATATCTTTGAGGATCACTTCTACCCAGAGATTATTAATCCCGAAACCGGTGAAGTCCTGCCAGACGGGGAGGAGGGCGAACTGGTGCTGACCACCCTCAGCAAGAAGGCAATGCCGCTCTTACGCTACCGCACCCGCGACATTACCCGTCTGATTAGCGAAACCTGCGCCTGCGGCCGCACTATCCGGCGGATCGAACGCGTTGGCAGGCGTAGCGATGACATGTTTATTATCCGCGGCGTCAATGTCTTCCCCTCGCAGGTCGAGACCGCGCTCCTGTCGGTAGAGGGGACCCTGCCGCATTACCAGATTGTGTTGACGCGCATGAAGGGATTGGACCAGATGGAGGTGCAGGTCGAGGTCACCGCGGAAATCTTCAGCGATAAGATCCGCGCCCTGGAGGAACTGCAAAAGAAACTACAATACAGTATTGAGCAGATTCTCGGCATTAGCATCGGCGTGCGCCTGGTGGAACCGCATACCATCCCCCGCAGCCAGGGCAAGGCCAAGCGGGTGATTGATAAACGTGAAGAAGATCCGGGAGCCCGGCAAGCATAACCGCGGAGAATCTGATAATGGTTATAAAGATCAAATCCCGCGATGTGAACGCCTATGCTTTGTAGGGGCACAGCGTGTTGTGCCCGCTGAAAAATAAAAAACTCTTATACACGGAAGGAATAGAAAATGAAACTCAAACAATTATCCATCTTTTTGGAGAATAAGTCCGGGCAGTTGGTCGGCCCGTGCAGGATCCTGGCCGACGCGGGCATTAATATCCTGACCTTGTCCTTGGCCGACACCGAGCAGTTCGGGATTCTCCGCCTCATCACCCGGGACTGGGAAAAGGCGAAAGAGTTACTACAGGCCGCGGAGGTGGTGGTCAATGTCACCGAGGTGGTCGCCATCGAGGTACAGGACCACCCCGGAGGCCTGGCCGATGTCCTGGAGGTGATCGAATCCGAAGGCCTCGGCATCGAGTACATGTACGCCTTCACCAGCCAGCTTGGCGGCAAGGCAGTGCTCGTCTTCCGCTTCGAAGACGTGGACGCGGCCATCGCGGCATTGGCGGAGACCGAGGTCAATATCCTCGACAGCGTGACGCTTTACAAACAATTGGAGGGGTGATTTTTATAATTTTTGCCCTCCATAACTTCCTAAGAATACATATCTAAAAACCTCACCAGCGCTAATTTTCCGCATAATAAGTAATTATAGCTTGACAAAAAGTAAAGCATACTATACATATAGTAATGTGTGCCATATGTTAAATCATACATTCAACTGGGAGGAGTATATATGTCACGCTTGGACAAGCTCGCGATCTTCTTCATTATTGCCTGTTTCATCGCCTATAGCATTATTGCAGCAGTTTTTCTTGTGAACGAGAACTTGGAAGCCGTCTCTACCGCTGCATTATTATTGCTCGCCCTGCCGTTGGGCAGGAGGTGGTTAAAGAAAAAGGAGAAAATGGAATGGGATGAGCGCGAGCGGGAGATTGGCAACAAGGCCAATATCGTCGCCTTCACATTTCTCTGGATAACCTGCGTCGTCGCCTTTGTCGGCTTTGCCATGGCAGAGCGGCGGGAGTTGGTGATTCCGGCGGAATATGTCTTTATCGGGTTTCTGGCCGCGGTGTATATCCTGTATATTACAGCCAGCCTGGCCATGCTTTTCTTTTCCCGAGCCAAGCCTCTGAAGGCATATACTTTTCTGCCCTTGCTTCTTGTGCTGATGGCACCGCTTATAATAGCAGGAGTTATCTTGGTAATGCGGGCGATTGACCCTGTTGCGCCCTACGGCGGCAATGAGGCGCAGGAATGGCATGTTAAAGATAAAGAAACTATCGAGGTAGTTTCACACCTGAACCTGACCCGTTGGCCGAATCGGAATAAGATTATGCAGATTCGACTCCCCTATGAAGAGGCGAAACTGGTAAAGGCAGAATTTACCGGGATGGCCCTGCTGCATGCCTTTGGAATGGTGCAACCAGAGTATGTAGTTGATCGGGAGATCCCGGTTAAGACACTGCCTGATGAGAGATATGAATTACATATGCCCCAAAAACTCAGGAGTCAGCTCCACCCCACCACTGTCAGGATCCATTGGTCCTTGCCGATTTCCGCTCTGGAGATCGTTACCCTGCCTGAAAAGAAGGAATATTATCAAGTAAGCCTGCAAGGGCTGATTCCAGTAAGGCATTTCTCACTCAAAGTCATTCTAGAGCCGGATTGCGGATTCGAGCTTGCAGATGGTAGTGATGGCAGAGAAGCCTATTGCGTTACCCTCGGTCATAGAAAATATCAAGATGATATTCTTGGCTCCTGCGGCTTAGGTATCCAACCGAAAACAGAAGAGCAGGCAGTTGGCATGATCGAAGAGCCTGAATCTGCGGGAGGGCAACCATGAAAAAACCTCTGCTTGACAATAAGATCAGACGGTTGCGCTTTGATCATGATGAAATGACCCAGGCGGAGCTGGCCGAACGGGTAGGGGTTACCCGGCAAACCATTATCGCCCTGGAAGCGCAGAAATATATGCCCACCCTGGTTCTGGCCATGAAGATCGCCCGCACCTTTAACGTAACTGTCGAAGAGGTTTTTCAGTTCGCCGGGGAAGAGGAAGATAAAATGTAGAGGCACGGCGAGCCGTGCCCCTACAGGTATTATGTGGCGCAGACTCTCCGGTCTGCGTCTGTTTCTTCCCAGGTTAGAGAACCTGGGCTACATTAACTCCGTAATTTCTCCTGGAGATACTGCACAATGCCGTCGGCAGGCACGCGGACCTGTTCCATACTGTCACGTTCGCGGACCGTGACAGTGCCGTCTTCCGCGGTCTGGCCGTCGACAGTAATGCAGTAGGGCGTGCCAGCTTCGTCCATGCGGCGGTAGCGCCTCCCGACTGCCCCGGCAACATCATGGAAGGCATTAACCCCGGCATCCAGCAGCGAGCGGTAGATCGCCTCGGATTTCTCCGGCATGCCATCCTTCTTCACGAGCGGAAAGACCGCGGCCTTGATGGGCGCGAGCCGGGGGTGGAAGCGCAGCACGGTGCGCTCTTCACCATCGGGGAGGGTTTCATCCTCGTACGCGTCGCAGAGGAAAGCGAGGGTAGCGCGGTCAGCCCCGGCGGCCGGTTCAATCACGTAGGGGGTGTATTTCTCTTTGGTCTCGGGATCAAAGTAGACCAGCGCCTTGCCGGAGTATTCGCTGTGCTTGCTGAGGTCGTAGTCGGTGCGGTTGGCCACGCCCTCGAGTTCGCCCCAGACCCCTTCGCCGTCCTCGGTTTCAAAGGGATAGAAGTATTCCACGTCGGCGCAGGCTTTGGCGTAGTGGGCCAGTTCGTCCTGGGTGTGGTCGCGCATGCGCAGGTTTGCCTTTTTCATCCCGAGGTTGACGTACCAGTTGAAGCGCTCCTTGTGCCAGTACTTGTACCACTCCTCGTCATCACCCGGCTTGACGAAGAACTCCATCTCCATCTGCTCAAACTCACAGGTGCGGAAGGTCAGGTTGCCGGGGGTGATTTCATTGCGGTAGCTCTTGCCGATCTGCGCGATCCCGAAGGGGGGCTTGAGCCTCGAGCTCTGCTGGATATTGAGGAAATTGACAAACATCCCCTGCGCCGTCTCCGGGCGGAGGTAGACCGCGGATTCCTTGATGATCTCCCCGAGGGCCTTGCGGCGCTCATCATTATCCAATTTGGCGAGGTCGGCAACCCGGTTGGAGATCTCCTGCAGGGGATCGACCGGGCCGAGGCTGGTGCGGAACATGAGGTTGAAGAGGCGCTCGTCAGAAAGCTCCCCGCCGCCACAGTTGGGGCAGACATAGCCGCACTGGGGGGCGATGCCCTTCAGCTTCTTGCCATCAGCGCGGCCGCCTTCCCGATAAACAATTTCACTGCCGGGCTCAACCCGTGGGGCATTGTCGGCACGGAAGCGTTCCTTGCATAGCTTGCAATCCACCAGGGGATCAGCAAAGCCGGCGAGGTGGCCGGAGGCCTCCCAGACGCGCGGGTGCATAATGATGGAGCAGTCCAGGCCCACAATATCATCGCGGGTGTGGACCATGCTCTTCCACCATTCCTCCTTCACATTCCGTTTCAGCTCGATCCCGAGGGGGCCGTAGTCGTAACAGCTTTTGAGCCCGCCGTAGATTTCGGAGGATTGGAAGATAAAACCGCGCCGTTTACAGAGCGAGACAATTTTTTTCATGGTTTCGCCGGAATTTGTCGCTTTTTTAGCCATAATTCTTCCTGTTCTTTGCATAACTTGATTTTAAGTATTTAACCACACTTTTCAGGGGAACCATCTTCCTGTAAGTATTTATCTTATGGCAATTTCCCCACTTTACAAGCCCAGATTTTTACCCCGAGAAAAAGTCTTGTCTTTTTTCGGTTCATTCCTTGACGTCAGAAAGTCAAATGTCTATATTATATAGAGACTTCCGGTAAATTTCGGGCAGAAAACGATCTTAACGATTTTCGCGGGAGGGCAAGCCATTGAATAGACAATTAACTACGTAAGCCAAAGTGTGACAGTTAGTTGATTCGGGCAGAGATGTTGAGGAGGATAAAAAGATGGCAACGACCAAAAGAGAATTGGTCAAGCGTATTGCCAAGATGACCGGACAAAAACAGGATGTAACCAAAGAAATAATCCAGACCTTCTTGGGGCAGATTATAGAAGAATTGGCCCTCGGTAACCGCCTTGAATTCAGGGAGTTTGGGGTTTTTGATATCGTGCATAAGAAGCCGCGCATAGCCCGCAACCCCCGAACCGGCGAAACCGTGAATGTGCCAGCTAAACGCATGGTACATTTCAAGGTAGGCCGGCTGATGAAGAAGCGGGTGCTTGGCGAAATTGACGAAGAAGGCAACGAAATCGGCAGGTCTTCCGGCGTAACTCTATAGTTATGCAGGTAGTAAACTTAGATTACCCTGTGCAGGTTTCTGCATTTATGATAAATTGAATGCAGGCAGGGAAGCTTTATAAAAACAGTAAAGGCGAAAGAAGTTATGGCTGCCAAGAAAACCACTAAGAAGAAATCCTCGCAGAGGAAGGTTGCTAAGAAGGGCAAGGCAAAGCAGAAAAGCGTAAAGAAGAAGAAAAACGCCAGCGCTCCCCACCAGAAGGCCACGGCGAAGAAGAAGCCTGTAGCCAAGAAGAAAACCGTGAAAAAACTTGCCTCGAAAGCGACTAAGAAGCAGGCAAAGGCCAACAGCAAGCCCGAGCCAAGCAAAGGTAAAAAAGCTGGCAAGACAGAACCCAAGAATGACAAAGAATTTGATTATAAAGCGAGGCTGCAATTGATCCGCAGCCGGCATACTGAAATGCAGTTGAACCTGGAAGATTTTCTCGCTGGGCAA
>JAFGNG010000043.1 GCA_016927125.1 Planctomycetota bacterium
GCCGTAAGGGTGGCACGGGACTGATCGCCAGCATCCTCGCCTCGCTCAATTCCGAGGCCTGCCAGGCACCCCCTGACCTGGTGGATCTTTGCGTAAAGAACTGCACCGCCATTATGAACAATGTTGAAACCTCGGCGGTCGCGATTGAGCCCTTCCTGCAATGCTTGAATGACGCCTTGCCCGCCCGCCAGGGCCAAGCGCAGAAGCGCTTCAGCGCGGTCAATAAACCTGCCGCGGTCTGGGAAAAAATTGAAGCGGGCAAGGTAACCCTGGTTTCCGCCCTGGCCATGGTTATGCGCGCAGCAGAGGCCGTGGTTGATAATTTGCGCGAAATGCCTGCCGGGAGCATGCCCTACCTGCGGGATTTCCAGCGGGAGCTTGAAGCGGTCATCACCTGGCTGCGAGAGGTGATCTCAGACCTTGAGTTCGTACTTGCTGGCAGTGAAGCTAACTATGTTTATTGGATTGAGCGGGTCATGCCCCGGCAGGGTAATGCGGTGATCTACGCCGCACCCCTCTCGATTGCCGAGATCATGCACGACCAGGTCTACTCCCGCAAGCGAAGCTGTATCTTCTCCTCTGCGACCCTGACCGTCAGGAGTAAATTTGATTTCCTTGCCGGGCGTCTCGGGATCAATCGGATCCCCCCGGAACGATTGGTTACCCTTTCCGCCCCTTCGCCCTTTAATTACCACAAACAGTGCATGATCGCCGCGCCCATATTTCTGCCTGAACTGAGCGGGGGTGGCGATGGCGGGGAATTTATCGAGGAACTCTCCGATTTGCTGGTACAGGTCTACCGGAAGACAAAAGGCCGAGGATTAGCCCTTTTTACCAGTTACAGCATGCTCCGGAGCTGTTATAATATTCTGCAAAAGAAATTGCTCGGCGACGGCATCAACGTGCTGGCGCAGGGAGAAAGCGGTTCGCGTGAAGGTATCACTGCCCGTTTCATGCGCGATATTCATAGCGTCCTCCTGGGAACCCACAGCTTCTGGGAGGGGGTTGATGTGGTGGGCGAATCACTCTCCTGCCTCACCATTGCCCGGCTGCCGTTCGCGGTCTTTACCGATCCCGTAGTAGAGGCCAGGTGCGAACAGATTGAGCAGGAGGGCAAGGGCGCTTTTATGCATTACTCTGTGCCCAACGCGGTGATTCGCTTCAAGCAGGGATTTGGCCGGTTGGTGCGCAGCACCTCTGACCGGGGACTGGTGATCATTGCGGACCGGCGCGTCGCCACCAAGCGTTATGGCAAGGTTTTTCTGGACAGTCTGCCGACGGAAACGCGGGTATTTACTGAGCGGGAGCTTTTTTTGCAGGAAGTGGAGGCTTTTTTTGAAGAATAATATTTTTAGCTTGGAAAGTGGGGGTATATTTTAACAGGAAATTAATTTATATTCTGAGGTAAAGTTATAAGTTCATAGCACTACGGAGGAACCTTAATGGCATTTGCGGAAGACGGCTCCAAACAGCAACCAGCAACCAGCCCCAGTGGTCTTTTTGTCCGGATGCGCTGCCCGAATTGCGGCTTGGCTGTACAAGGTGCGCCGGACAGGTTCCAGGACACCCTGAAGTGCCCGAACTGCGAACAAGATGTGATCTTCCTGCGGATGACAGAAGGCACCTCTCCGAAGAGAAACCCCTTTGCCAACCTTACGGGTCTTCTGCAAAAGGATAAAATTCGCGTCCATCGCGGTTTCAATCCCATGGAAAACATTTTGGCGCAAAAAAAGGGAACCCTGCTTGTTCGCGTGAAGTGCCCTCAGTGCGGCGCGATTGTGCGTAGCCCCCTCGGTAAGATCAACGAGCCGAGGCATTGCCCGAAATGCAAGAACGAAAGCGTCTTCCGCCGCGTCCGGGAAACCGCCAAAAGCCCCCTGCCCTTCGCTGAGGAAAATGGGGTCTTGCACCGGTTGGAAGCATATAGCATTCCCTGGAGCTATGTGGCTGCAAGTTTTCTGGTCGGGGTCATGATCACTGCGGTTGTCCTTTATTTCAATCCTCCGGAAAAGGCTGGCCTGCAGAGTTCGCACCCCCAGGCTAAAAAGCTGGCGCAGCTTATGAAAAATGACAACCTTGCAGAACGTCGTGAGGGCCTCTATAGCTATCTGGATAAACTTCCCCGTACGGATGAAGTCTCTGCCTTGCGCCTCAAGGCATTGGAAAGTTTGGATGAGATCAATCAACTTCTGCTTACCGAGACTACCGGCCAGCAGCAGGAAGATTCTGAAAAATCCGACACCTTGCTGAGTGAAAACCAGCAACTCAAGACCGCCTTGCGGAATGAATTGGAAGCACGGGGCATTTTAAAAGAGAAATACGACCGGCTGGAAGCAGTTGGTAAACTTACCGCCGAAGAACTCGTCAAGGAAAAACAAAAGGCGGAAGAGCTCTCCGTGAAGTTAACGGATCTCTCCAACCGCGCGATGTTGGACCAGGAAGAATTGCTTGCGCTGAAAAAGCAATTCCAGGAATTCCGGGATTCCCGGGAAAAGCCACTCCCGGTGGATGCAGATGTCTTGCGCGAGCTTTCCGCCAAGATTTCGCCTGCCATCTTGACGCTCCGAGTTAAAACCCTTGATGGGGAGTTGCGCCGCGGCAGAGGCGGCAAGGTGGTTGTCCATGGGCGAGAACTGCTTCTTACCGATGCGAACCTGGTCCGCTATGCCACTGAAATCATGGCCTCGGATATCAAGGGTAAGGAATATGCCGTCACCGCCGCGGCTTTAGTTGACGAAGCCAGGGGTATTGCCTTCCTGGCTTTGCCGGAATCTGCCGATACTGGCCGGGGTCTCGCGCTTGGCAAAGAGCCTCCCACGCTCACCGACATCGTGGTTGCGCCAGGCGCAGTCAAGGGCTCCTCTTACCTGGCTATGCACAGCTATATTTCCCAGCTCCGCCGCTTACAGACCGGATGGATCCAGAACCAACTCGCTGTGCAGACGGAATTGGCGCTCTCCCCCGACGCAGAAGGTGGCCCGCTCTTTAATCTTGCGGGCGAGGTGATCGGGGTGAATGTCCCCCTGGATGGCCAGGAGCAAGCACAGAACTTTATTGTCGATATTGCCGGGGTTAAAGAGAGTGAATTTTTCAATGCGCCCGTCCCGCTTTCTGAAATCGAAGCCACCAAGGTAGAAGCCGCCCGCCGGGAAAGGCTTGAAGCCGAGGCGCACCGGCGGAGCGAAAACATCCAGATGTATTATAAAAAGGGCTATAAGATGAGCGATGCCGGCCTGATGTTCCAGGTGCCCGCCATCACCAAGGGGGAGGGTGACAACATTTTTAATCTCGACCTGCAAACTGTCAATCCAGACTTATCCGACATTACGGGAGGCGACCTCTATCTTGTCGGCTTTGACGCCTATACCCGGGCCAAGGTCTGGGTAAAGGTAGCCACGGCCAGCTTCATGGGAGAGGGCTGGGGCCAGGAAGAGCTTCTGCTGGAAGGCTTCAAGGTCGAGGAAGAGTCTTTCCGGAGGATGACCTGGAATATCATCCGGGGGTGGGATAAACTGGAACTCTTTATTGGCACTGAATAGTGCTCTTTGTTTGACAGTCCGGAGTTGGAGTCCTCCCGGATCACCTTGGTAAAACACCTTGATAAAAACCCCCTCTCTTTTTTCATGAAAAGGAGTAAGTGTTATGCGTGCGGGTGAGATTGTGATTGCCGCCTTGCTGATTTTGCTGGGGGGATTCATTTATTTTCAAAGCTCGCAGCAAGCAAAGCTGCAGGCCGAGCTCCTCGCGCTGCAACAACAGTTAGCGGCAAATCCGGCGCAACCTGCTGCCCCAGGGCATGAACCTGACCCGGAAGCCCTCGCCACGCTCATCCAAGATCTTGCCAGGATAGATACCGGCATTAAAAATCTTGAAGATAAACTAGCGGAAGGGGTTGCCCAACCTCTCGGGGATACGGTCACCCCGGAGGACGCGGCGATGATTCTTTCCAAGGCGACTAATATGAGTGTGCGAAAAAGGGCTGCCGAGATCTTTCGCTTTATTGGGGGTGAAAAAGCAGAGCAGCGCCTGTTGGAAATGGCTGAACAAGACCACACTCACCCGGTCCGCCAAGCCGCTTTCTACGCCCTCAAAGAACTCAACAGCAAAGCCAGAATCCCCCTGGCGTTGAAGATCCTTGCCGCGGGCGAGATGGAAGAGCAGTCCGCAGCTATTCTTGCCCTTGAGAATGAAACCTCGCCGGAGATTACTACTGCCTTATTAAAACTCTTGCCGACAATCCAAAAGGGCCATCGGTCCGAAGACACGTTGAAGAAATACGCCTATGAGATCCTGGGGCACAGCTCCGCTCCCAGTCTGTGCCAGGAACTCTACGACGCTTATCAAAATGAAACTGAGCTGAGATATCGTGAGGAAGCGCTGCTTGCCCTGGTCAAATGCGCTTCCGTGAAAGAGCTGCCCCTGGTACGCCGGATTTTACTTGACCTGGGGCCTTATCAACTCCAGAAAAGCAATACTATGCGGCTCTATGTTACCCTGATCCAGGAACTTCAAAGTTATCAGGATTTACGGGTAACTGCAGACCTCCTTCCTCTTCTTAATTCCCAGAACATCCAAATTGACCGGGCGATTTTTGAGGCCTTGGCGCCGCTGGCAGACCCCCTCGCGGCCCAGACCCTCTGCGAGTATGAACTGACAACTACCGACCGCCGCACCCAGGAGTATTATGAAAACTGCCTGCAAAGCAACCCGGCGCTGGTGTTGAATGAAGATACCAACAAGTACGAGGTGATTTCGGAAGAGAAGTTGAAAGAATTATTGCGCAAGCGGGATGAAATTATCCAGGAAAGTCTGCAGGCCATTGAGAATAACGAGGTGACTACAGAATAGTTTTAGCTCTCCCGGAGAGACTCTCGTCAATCTAGTTAGCAGATTTTAAAGGGATAGATTTGACTTCTTAGCCGCAGGTTTGATGAGAATGGACTTGCGAATCCGCTCGCACAAGGCCTCGGCCTGGGAGGCAAGGCGTGCAGAGGTCATAACCACAACTACTTTATCCATCCCGGCAACCAGCCAAACACTGCCATTAATGGATCTGGGGCTCTGACGGCGCAAGCCGGTGAGTTCGTAGCTTTTTCTCTCCGGATCCAGGCGGCAGTCCAGGTGGCCGATGCCTTCCAGAGGAAAGAGGCGCAGGAAGGCCTCGGCCACGCGCGGCGCCCCCTCCTTGATTGCGCGCCTGATCTCGCTTCCCTCCGGGGCTGGCAAGAGTGCGACTACCGCGATATTATTCCCGTCACCACTGGTAAAATAATGAATCCCATTTAAATCTTCCTTGCTCTCCATCAGGGCGGCAGGCATCTCTGCCGACAACCACTCGCTTTCAATCAACCTCCAGGTTATCCCGCCCGTGGGGTTTTTCCCACCCCCGAGCCAGAGAGCGGCAAACAGGCAGGCGACAATAGCCAGGAAGGCATACAGGGAATTGATCTTGAGCTTCGTTAAGACCTGCCACCATCGCACAGGCTTCAGGATTTGAGGGCGGTCGTTGGGTTCTTCGTTTTCCATATTATCGCGTTATCTATCGTTGTCAGGTGATTATAAAATATATTTCTTGTCCGCCGCCTTACGCCCGGCAATCTTCTTAGCCTCTTTCTCATAGCCTTTGCGACCCATCAGGGCGTAGGTGGCTATCTTCCCGGCCTCGACTCCCGGCTGGTTATAAGCGTCAATATCATAAAACTCCCCGGCTATGGCGGTAGCAACCTCAAAGAGGAAGAACAATTGCCCCAGGGAATTGGCATCGATCTTCGGCAGGGTGATGGAGAGATTCATCCGTCCCGCGTCGGAGAGGGCGATCTGGGTAGCGCGGCGTTCCGCCTCCATCAGCTTGTTAAAATTCTGTCCGCCAAGATAGCCGATGCCCTCGACCTCTTTGAAGACCTGCGGGATCGGCAGTTTGAGATTAAACTTGTCCACGCCGATAAAGGTTACCACCTTGTCATAGGGGCCTTCGGTGTAGAGTTGTACCTGACTGTGCTGGTCGGTAACCCCCACCGCCTTGATCGGGGTCGGGCCGACATTGACAACCTTGCCCTTACGGTTGCGAGCCTTGCCCAGGCTCTCCGCCCAGAGCTGGCAATACCAGTCCGCCACATCCTTCAAGCCGGAGGCATACGGCATCATCACGCTCAGCGGCGCTTTCAGATTGGTGTCAGCCAGGTAATGGATAGCCGCGTACATCGCTGCGGGGTTCTTATATAAACTGGCGGTTTTGCAGCGGGTGTCCATCTGTGCGGCCCCCGTGAGAAGCGCGCGCACATCCATCCCGCAGAGCGCTGCCGGGAGCAGCCCGACCGGGCTAAGGACCGAGAACCGCCCGCCCACATCGTCATTAATAAAATAACTCTCCAGGCCCAATTCTTCAGCGATGGGCCGTAGGAAGCCCTTGTCCGCGTCGGTAATCGCAACCAGGTGTTTCTTGAGATTCCTTTCGCCCAAGCAGCTCTCCACCAGCTCGAAGGCAAGCATGAACTGGCTCATGGTTTCGGCCGTGGCGCCGCTCTTGGAAATCACGACAAAGAGGGTCTTGTGAATGTCGATCACGTCTTCAAAAAGATGCTCCATGGAAACCGGATCAATATTATCCATGATGTGCAGGCGCGGCTGGCCCTTACGCATCTGCCGGTCAAGCATATTGTGGTAGGGGTGCAGCAGGGCCGAGCGCAGAGCAATGGTGCCGAGGGCGGAACCGCCGATGCCAAGCACCACGATATCTTCGTATTTGCCGCGCTTGCGTCGGGCGGAAGCTAGGATTTTCTTAACCTGCTCTTTTTCATGCGGTAGCTCGAACCACCCGGTCATCTCCTTACCGCGGTTTTTCTGGAGGACCTTGATGGCTTCCTTGGCCTTCGGCTCAATCTTTTTCAGCCAATCTGGCTTAATACCATTTATGCCAATACGATTGGCAAGTACTTCGTTACAGTCAACCCGGATATTTGGCATGATCGTTTCCTTTCAGCCTATGATATTACTTTTTCAGGCAACCGCTAACCGTCGCCCATAGCAAGGCCGTTCGTGTGCGATTGCTCCGTATAGCTCCATCCAGATCCTCTCCCTCTGGAAAGCTGGATATATTCTATTCTAAAACTATTTTTTCAGCAACCTTCATCATGGGATTAACTTTCCCCCGCAATTCCGGGGCGTCAAGGGCGTAAAGGGGGGAGATTTCTATGGTGCTCCGGCTCCCGCCAGTGTCATCTCTGGGAATCTCCACTCCGGCCTCCGCCAGCATCCTCCCGGCGTAGTCGCTCAGGAGCTTCCTGGCGGAATCGATGGAATCAATTCCCTTGGAATTCTTGAGGGGGGCGAATTCATCCTCGCGGACAACCTCCATGGTAACACTTGTCCTGGTCAGGGGCAGAGCATCGAAGATAAAGGTTTCAAATTTGATCGCATTCGGCTCTGGAGGATCAATCAACTGCCCGCCAGGGCCAAGGCAGGGAATCTCCTTGATGGCAATGTGCCAGGGAAGCATGCCGGTGCCGACTCGCTTGATAAAATCCACGGAGAGCATATGGATGGCAATCGAGCCAGCCCAGTATTTCAGGCGGCCATCCGCATCGCAGGCGTGCATGTTTTCGTCATCCAGATCGGAGTATTCAATCACGCTGGTCTTGCCGCCCCGCAGGCAGATTGTGCCGACCTTTTCGTCAGGCGCATTCTTGTTCAGAACCTTGGAAGACATCTCCGCACCAGCGAGCAGGTGATATCCGACAAAAACCGGATCGCAGATTGTTACCAGTGCGTTATCAATTTGGAAATAGCTAATGGTATCAATGCCGCGCCGTTTCATATCCGCACTCGCCCCGCTTTTGTTGAGCGCCCGGAAACACCCACCATGGCCGTTGGGGTTCGTCGCCAGGCCGGACTTGGAAGCCAGGATCAGCTTACCGTCAAAGTCGAGGGCGGGAACCATTTCCTGCACCAGGAAAAAGACATCTTCCTTAGCGAAGCCGTAATAATTATTTTGTTGAAAGACTTCTTTGGTAGCCCCATCGGTCGCCGGGCTGGTCATCACATACCAGGGAATAATAACCCCGTAACGCCGGGAACGGGCGCGAATCTGCTCCGCGTGGATCTGGAAGAGGGTGCGGTCCGTAACCGGGCCAATGGGAAAATTCCCCTTGGGCCCGTCAAACCCCAACCTCGTGCCCTGTCCACCAGCCACGACAAAGGCGGCCAGGCGGCCATCACGCAAGGCCTGCTCGCCAACCTCCCGGGCTAAGGCTGCCTGTTGTTTTTCAACCTCGGACTCCGGCAAGGTAATGATTGGGGCCGGTTCAAGCCGGGGTGGAGCAGGAGGCACCGCGCCCATTTCCTTGATTTCCTGCCGGCGGGCAGAGATCCACTCCAGATCCACTGCAGCGCAATCAGTTAGGAGTTTTTGCTGCTCTTCCTGAGCCAGTTCATCAAAGTATTTAAAGACCTGCCCTTGACCGGCGGCCTCGAAATCTTGCCGGAGTTTGATGATTTCAGTTTCTGTCATAAGTTATTCTCTGCTCGAATAAAACCAAGATGATATTATACGAAAGGTTCATCAGCGTCATATTTGCTTGAACAGGCCTAGAGTAATGCCTTGCGGATATCCTCGATAACGTTTTTCGTAGCTTCCCGCCCCAGGGCAATCACCCGGTCAATATCAGAAAAATCTCCCCAGAAAATATCCTGGACCTCGGGCTTGATTACAATCTCAGCGGAATTAATTTCCGTGTTGTTCAAAATATTGGAGCTGATCGACTCCAGGCGGCTAACCACCTCGAAGCCGGTGTGGAACGATTTCGCTTCAACCATGGGCGAGCGGATGTCAACCGCCAGGACAACGTCGGCTCCCAACTCGCGCGCGGCATTGACCGGCACCGAGCTGACCGGTGCGGCATCGGTATAATAACCCCCATTCCACTTAACCGGCGGGAAAACAATCGCCACCGCCGTCCCGGCCAGAACCGCCCGGCGGATATTTCCGGCAGTAAAGTTCATCAGCTTGCCGGCAGTCAGGTTGAGCGCGTTGCAGGCCAGCGGGATCACCGCCTCGGAAATATCCTTATCCGGTAGTAACGCCTTGACCGCCACGGCGGTGGGGTTGCGCCGACGCAGGCTCGAACGCGCCGCCAGGATATTAAAGACGGTCGCCGTGCGGAAATATTTCTTGATGCGCCCGCCCAGGCCGTTACCGCCACTGAGCCCGCCGTTATCCTTAGGGGGCTTGCGGTCCTGGCCGAAGATCGGGCTAGTGCTAAAAAAATGTGCGGCCTTGCGGCTGACTGCCTCGGCATCCGGCTCAAAGGCATACATGCCTGCCAGCAGCGCCCCTAATGACGAGCCCGCAATACAGCTTACGGGAATATTCTCTTCCGCGAGGGTGGTTAACACTCCCAGGTGGCTTAAAGCGCGGCTACCCCCTCCGCCCAGGGCAATCCCTAATCTCTTTTTATATTTCACTTTTAATAGTCCTATTTCTTTTTTCAAAACCTATTAGTTGCTTCCCCTGATAATGAACTTCTCGGTAAATCCTAACCCCCAGCGTGTTTTTCGACAAGTGAAAACAACGGGTAAAATTTGGATAATTGCCTTAAAAAATGAAGCTTTAAGATATTTATGCTTTTGCCTGGATCTTTTTTGATACCCCTGAGTAACTGGAATTTATTTTTCTCTTGACGCAGAGAAGCACTTGCGTTTGTTAATAATCTCGGGTATTCTGACAGCCGAGACAGTTGGTCTACAAGTGCCTTTTAGCCCGATTATCAAGGAGTGGAAGCATGCCGGAGATATATCAGATTGATGATACTGGCGAGTCATTGTTGCCTCGCGGGGTTATGGAAACCAACCTCCCCGGCCTTAAAATGATTGCCCGGGGCAAGGTGCGCGATATCTATGATCTTGATGATCGCATCCTGCTTGTAACTTCAGACCGGATCAGCGCCTACGACTCTATCCTTGGCAATCCGATCCCGGATAAAGGCGTGGTCTTGACCCAATTATCACTCTTCTGGTTTGACCGCCTTGCCGGAATCCTGCCCCATCACTTTATCAGCGAAGACCTTAGCGAGCTCGGCCTCTCCCGGGCGGTGGAAGAAATTCTTAAAGGCCGCTCAATGATTGTTAAAAAGGCTGAAATCCTGCCGATTGAATGCGTGGTCCGCGGTTACCTGGTCGGCTCCGGCTGGCGCGAATACCAGGACCGCGGGACGGTCTGCGGTCTCCAGTTACGCGCGGATTATAAGCAGGCGGAAAAGCTGGATGAACCGATCTTCACCCCTGCCACCAAGGCGGAGAACGGGCATGATGAAAATATCTCCTTCGAGGGAATGATCGATCGGATTGGCCTTGAAAACGCCACCCAGGCGCGGGACGCTGCTCTGAATCTCTATAACACCGCAGCCGAACATGCCTTGAAACAAGGCATTATTATTGCTGATACCAAGTTTGAATTTGGTTTTGTCGATGGCGAACTCACCCTCGCGGATGAGGCTCTGACCCCGGATAGCAGCCGGTTCTGGGCGGTTGAAAATTATGAAACCGGCAGAAACCCGGTGAGCTTTGACAAGCAGTATGTGCGCGATTGGCTGGACAATGAATCCGGCTGGAATCACGAGCCCCCGGCTCCTTCCCTGCCGCCTGAAGTGGTCAATCAGACCCGCGCTAAATATGTCGAGGCTTACGAGCGGATCACTGGCCAAACCTTTATACGCTAACGCGGTTTAAAAGCCCATGAAGAAAAAACCCAGCCTCTTCGCCTACCGCTGCCAATACCTGGCCGCGCGGATCTTTGCCTGTTTGCTTTGCCTACTACCGCTTTCCCTGGCAGTTATGGTTGGTAAAACTATTGCCCTGCTCGTGCATGCCTTAGACCGGCGCCACCGCCAGGTTTGCATTGATGCCATGCAGAAATGTCTCCAGCTTGACGCGGAAGCAGCCGCTGCCCTTACCCGCAAGACTTACCTTCATTTTGGAATCTTCCTGGCTGAGTTCCCCCGGCTGCCCCGGTTCAACCGGGATAATCTTGATCAGTATGTCGACTGGGGTGGTCATGATAAAACCTACGAAAAGCTGCTGGCCGATGGCAAGGGCGTGATTTTTCTCAGTGGCCATCTCGGTAACTGGGAGGCCAGCGGTTCCGCCATGGGGGTCAGAGGTTATACCGTAGGCGCGGTCGCCCGGCCGCTTGACAACCCCTTAATCGATAACTGGGTGCGATCGATCCGAGAAGCCCAGGGACAGGAGATCTGGGATAAATTCGGCGCCTTGCGAGCGGCCACCCGCACCCTCAAAGAAGGTAAGGGCTTTGGCATCCTGATGGATCAGGATGGTGGTCGCAATGGTATCTTCACTACCTTCTTTGGCAGGGAATGCAGCACCTGGCCGACGGTTGCGGATCTGGCGATGCGCTCGGGCGCTGCGATCATCGCCATGGCTATGCATCGCCAAAGCCCCATGCGTTTCGTACTGGAGGTTGGCGAACCCTTTTATGCCGAGGGCAATCCCGAGGATAAAGAAGCGGAGCGCCGACGCCTGACGCAACGTTGTAATGATGAACTGGAAAAACTTATCCGCAAGCAACCGGAACAGTGGCTCTGGCTACACCGCCGTTGGAAGACCCAGGCAAAGAAATAATATGCGAATCGACAAGTCGTTTAAAAAGCGGTTTTTGTTCTATCTCGCCACTGCCGGCATCCATCTGGTTACCGCCCCGATCTTTCGCAACCTTCATGGCACTGAACATCTTCCCGCGGGTGGATACATTATTGCTTCAAACCACCGCTCCCTCATCGACGGACTGTTGTTGGTCAATGAATTTAATCGCGTTCGCCAGCGGGCAATGCATATGATTGCCTACAAAGAACCCTTTGACCACTGGTTTTATGGTAAGTTATTGCGAATCACCGGCTGCATTCCCTTCGACCGGGGTGATCCGAAAAGCCGGCTTGAGGTCCTGCGGCTGGCAATCAGTTTCTTAAAGCAAGGCGAGCCGGTGGGGATCTTTCCCGAGGCTCATTTGAGCCAGACCAATACCATGCGGCGGGGCCGGATCGGAGTCGGCCTCCTGGCGCTGGAGAGCGGCGCGCCGATAGTACCGGTGGGAATTAGAAACAGCGAAAAGGTCCTGGAACCCGGTACCGGGCGTTTTCGCCTCGGGACGCGGGCAACCCTGGAAATTGGCCCGCCGCTTGATTTTTCGCATTTGCGGGAAGAATTCTTTAATGGCAGCCAGGAAGCGCGTGCTCATGCCGTGGGTGAGGTGGTATTGCAAACCATGCTGGCAATTGCGAAGATTTCTGGTCAGGATTATCCTTATTCGAAGTTGAGAACCAGGCGGCGAAAGCGTAAAGCCTGAATCTTGAGGCTGTGATTATCAAAGGCGACCCCCCGATGAATGAGCTGGATTTGATAGCCTGGCTGCGGCAACGCTTGCGGATGCGGCCCGACGTCATTGCCGGGCCGGGGGATGATTGTGCCATCCTGAATACATCGGATTGCGCCTTGCTCGCCGCCACTACTGACAGCCTACTAGAAGGTAAACATTTCACTGCCTCTGACGATCCTCGCGCGGTTGGCTATAAGACAGTCGCCGTCTCCCTGAGCGATCTCGCTGCCATGGGCTGTTCTCCCCGTTGGGCCCTGGCCGGGTTGGGCTTGCGACGAGGTGCGGGTGAGGACTGGGTAAAGGGTTTTGCCGAGGGCTTGATTGGCTGTGCGGAAGAATATGGCCTCTCGCTGGTGGGCGGTGACTTTACCAGCTCCGACGCCCCAACCAGCATTACCCTTACTGCCCTGGGCGCACCTTTCCCGGGCGGCCCTATTTACCGCAGCGGCGCCCAGGCCGGTGACCTCCTGATTGTAACCGGGAGCCTGGGTGGCTCCCTCTCCGGCCGCCACCTTGGCTTCATCCCGCGCCTGCAAGAAAGCGAATTTCTCTGTAAAAATTATGGGGGGCATCTGCACGCGATGATTGATCTCTCTGACGGGTTAGCCCTGGATCTCCGGCGGGTCTGCGCGGAGTCCGGGGTGGGCGCGCAGGTTGAGGCCGACAGCATACCGGTTTCAAAGGAGGCACAGGAGCTCGCTACCACCGACAATCTCTCCCCCCTGGCGCACGCCCTTTCTGATGGGGAAGACTTTGAGCTGCTCTGCGCGCTTGCTCCCGAAAGCTGGGAAAGCCTTGCCGCCTCCTGGCCGTTTACCGCTAAATTAACTAAACTCGGCTTCTTTACCCCTGCCTCCGACGGATTGCTCTTGGTAAAATCCTCCGGGGAGACCTGCCCCTTGCCTGAAGGTGGATTCATCCATGACCTCTCTTGAACTCATCACCCAATCACCGGAAGCAACCCGCGCGCTGGGCCGCCGCCTGGGCGAGCTTTGCGTCGGGGGCGAGGTTGTGCTGCTCCACGGCAACCTCGGGGCTGGCAAGACTGTTTTCGCCCAGGGCCTTGCCCTTGGCCTGGGGGTCTCGCCCGAGGAGCCTGTGGTCAGCCCGACCTTTCTAATCCATATCCAGTACCAGGCGCGGCTGACATTCAACCATATTGACGCCTACCGCCTCCTCGGCAAGGCCGACACCTCCTTCCTCGCCATTGATGAACTTATTGACAACCAAGGAGTTATGGCTGTCGAGTGGGCGGAATACCTGGGAAATGACATCCCCCATAAGCGCCTGGAGGTAACCCTTCAGCTCTGCGGTGAGGACAGCCGCTTGCTCCGCCTTGAGCCCCGCCCGGCAGCCGACCAGCATTATACCGCCCTCCTTGACGCCTTGGCAGAACACCACCCCTGAGGACAACCTGCCTGCCCGAAAACGCCGCGATTAAGGCCTGGGAAAAATAATAAAATTCCTTCAACTTTCTTCGGAGATCCCTTCTTGATCTCACTCCAGCGAGCAATATAATCGGCACTACCCAACCAGAGAGTTTATTTGTTAACAGGAGAAGCACAATGGCTGAATTTGAAGTACATCTTCCTGATCTCAAGGAGGCGTCCGGCGATGACGAAGCCGGTAACTTGGCGAAGGTTTCCTTTGTCTATGTCTCTGATGGCGATCCTGTCTCCGAAGGGGATGCCTTGATCGAGATGCTGACCGACAAGGCTACCTTTGATGTGCCTTCGCCAAAAAACGGTGTGATTAAATCCATCGCAGTCCAGGAAGATGACCCGGTCGAAGTCGATGATTTGCTCTGCGTGATTGAAATCAATGAATAGCAGGATCTCGGCTTTGTTCTTGCTAAACTTTACAAACAGCGCTCCTGTTAGCTAAATCTAAAAAAAACTTGATTTTGCATTAAACGGAGTCATCATGGCTAAACCGCCAGACCTCCAGGCAAAGATCTGCATTTATGGTAATTCTTTGCTGTTCTTGTTATTTGCTTTCTACTTTTTTCTGATCCCGGGCGGGATAATTATTCATGACCTTTCCGATCCCGCACTCAACAACCCAGGGATTCCCCGCGCGGCAATCAGGCTGTTTTATAACCTTACCCCGAAATATGAAGAGTGGGCAAGGAAACGGGTCTCCTCCAACCAGGCCTCTGCCCTCGAAGTAAATAAAATTGCGGAAACAGAGTGGCCCCTCTTCGGCTCGGTATTCTATCTCTGGGCGGTGGAAGCGCTGCAACAAGCCTGGGAGAAAAACCCCGCGCTCTTTCCCTATGAACCCAAAGCGTATGCCCGCGGCGCAATTGCAGTGGCGGCGGAACTGGTAATGGATCCCGGCCAGGCCGCCTGGGTAAAAAAGCACTGGGGTGAGGATTACCTGCACCAGCAGAATGTCTTTTATCGCATGCTCACCATTGCCGCCGCCACCGTGCATTATCGCCTTTTAGGTGATGAAAAACACTTGCCCCTCCTGCGTGACCAGGTAGAGAGCCTGGCCGCGGAACTGGCCGCCTCGCCCTCCGGATTATTGGAAGACTATCCCGGTGAATGTTATCCCGGTGATGTCCTTACTGCTATTACTTGTATCCAGAGGGCAGATGCGGTCCTGGGAACAGACCACACCGATTTCGTAAAACAAGCCAGGAGAGGCTTCGCGGGCGTTAGCCTGGACAATATGGGCCTGCCTCCCTACGCGTCTACAGCCAGGACGGGGACGCCGCTCTTCAAGTCTCGCGGCTGCGGCAACTCTTATGTCTGCCTCTTTGCGCCGGAACTCTGGCCTGAGGAAGCCAAGGCCTGGTACCAGGCTTATGAGAAAAACTTCTGGCAGGAGCGTTGGAGTGCCGTCGGCTTCAGGGAATTTTGCAAAGATGAGCCTAATTCCGACTGGTATATGGATGTTGATTCCGGCCCGGTTCTGGCCGGGCATGGCATTGCCGCCTGTGCCTTCGGGGCAGGAGCAGCGAGGATGAATGGCCGTTTTGATCACGCTTATCCCCTGGCCTCGGAAATGCTTACGACCTCCTGGCCACTTCCGGATGGCACCCTTGCCGGGCCGCGGATTCTTTCTAATGCTATCCACGCACCCTTTCTGGGCGAAGCCGCAATTCTCTGGCTGCTGACCTGCCAGCCCGACAATTCCATGAAAATGACCCGGGGCAGCGGTCTCCCGCTCTTTGTCTATCTTATGCTGGGCCTATACGTTATTGCCGGGCTGTTGCTGCTTTCCGCTGCCGTCTGCAACCTGCGGCGCTGGCGGCAGGCTGGGCCAGACAACTCCATCCCGGTAGCGCGGTTACAGTTCTTACTCTGGCTGGCCCTGCTTCTAGCCGGCGGGTTGATGCTGGTCACCTTCGGCTACGGCTACGGTTTTCTGCCGCTCCTGCTGGCGCTGCTCTTGCCTAAAACCCGGCAACTCAAGCCGGTTGAAAAAGCTTCTTCCGAATGAAACTGCCTTGCCAATTTATCCCGATCGTTTTAGACTTTGCCTGAGGATAATGGGAAGTACTCATTCTTGTTGGGCAAAGGGGATCCTTCCCCGGTTTAATTGATTGGTATCGACTCTATGGATCATCCTGCGAATATCGTCACCTCCCAGGCTGCGATCGTCCGGGCTCTCTCTACGGAAGAATTACGCCGGGATTATCCCTGGCGTTACTTTGGCGCGCAGGTGGAAAATAATTCCACCACCTTCCGTATTTTCTTGCCGGAGGCAACCGAGGTTAAGCTCTTGCGGGAGGGCAATGGCTGGGGCAAGATCTATGAACCGCTGGAGAGAGGTGGCGACAGGATCTGGTCAATTACTATTAATGAAAATCTTACCGGGGCCGCTTACAAGTACCACATCCGCAATGATCACGGTTACCTCCCCCAACCTTATGATGAAGCGCGCCTGGATCCGTTTTCCTTCCAAGTCTTGAGCGAAGCCTCTGTGAGCGGGGGACAGGTTTACAACAGCGTGGTCAGCGACCATGACAAGTTTCCGTGGACTTACCAGGCCCCTCCCCGCCTCCGCGCCCCAATGTCGATTTATGAACTGCACCTGGGCGCCTTCCTGGAAGACAACTACCGGCACATTGCTGAAAAGATTGTGGATCATGTCGGCTACTTGGGCTTTACCCATGTGCAGATCATGCCGCCCTTCCAGACCCCGATTCACTCTTCTTGGGGATATCTTGTCGGCACGCCCTATGCAATCTACAACCGCCATGGCAGCCTGGAGGATTTCAAGTGGATGGTCAACCACCTGCACGAGCATGGCCTGGGGGTAATTGTGGATGTGCCCTTGGGCTTCAGCATCCAGGACTGGAGTTGTGGGATTGCCTGCCTGGACGGAACCGATCTCTATCATCACGCCGGCCCGGAAGGCTGGAACGACCAGTGGCATACCCGGATCTATAATCACTCCAGCCCTTATGTGCGCGATTACCTGACCGGGATCTGCGCTTATGCCCACCATGAACTTGGTATTGATGGCGTGCGGATCGACGCGGTCGCGGCGCAGATCTTTAAGGATTATGATCGGGGTATGAAGACCTGGGAGCGCAATAACCGCGAGCAGCTTTCGCAGGAGGACTGGGATCTGGTTAATGGCCTCGGGGGGGATTGCAACTTTGGGGACCGCGGCTACTGGTTGAGCGAGGCTGTGGACTTCCCTGTGCTGCGTTTCTTCCGGGAATTCCACCAGCGGCTCAGCCGGGTTGCCCCCGAACTATTTACTATTGCCGAGGAATCACGGCGCATCTTTCCCCGTCTGGCCACCCCGGTTGCACAGGGCGGGTTGGGCTTCACCTACGCGCAGAACATGGGCGAGATGCACCGGGTGCGTAAATACCTCCACCGCTCTACCGAGGAACGGCGGATCGAGGAGATCGAAAGTATCCTGCTGGAACACCAGGAGGAGGTGCTGGTCAACGCCATGAATACCCATGATGAATGTGCCAACGGCCGGCTGCGTCTGATCACTGAACTCGGCAACCATATCCAGTTGATCGGCCTCGCCGCCCTCTGCTGGTTCCGACCGGGCGCTCCCATGATCTTCATGGGTGATGAATTCTGTGAAGAAGGCTGGTTTGATGTCGATCGCTACCTTGATTGGGGCAAGACCGGCCCCCACGCCGCGCTCCACCAGCAGCAGACCACCAATAACTTCCACGATCTTAATTATATTCTCCAGCGCGAAC
>JAFGNG010000044.1 GCA_016927125.1 Planctomycetota bacterium
CCTGGTCAGGATCAAGGCAATCACCCGGGCAACCCCGGAGGCCTGGCGCTTCTTCCTTGATCTCCGTGGCCGTTACAGCTTCATCACCTCGGATGCGCAGTGGATCTCCTATCGCGACAAGCAAATGCGGTTGCATTGATTGAAACAGGAAGGTTGCTTCTGCATTTAAAGTAACAACCATTTTTTCATCACGGGGCAGCCGCTTGGCTGCCCCTTCTACTGCCAGATTTATGTTAAGGAATTCTTCCTTATGCCCCGTAAAGCAATCGCCCTCTTCTCTGGTGGTTTGGACAGTTCCCTGGCAGTCTGCCTGATGAAGGAACAGGGTATTGAGGTAATTGCCTTCCACTTGGTCAGCCTCTTCTGCAAGTCCACCCTCGAGGGGCAGGCGCATCCTGATATCATTGCCGCGGCGGAAGAACTGGGGGTGTCGCTCCATTGCGAAGACTCCACCCAGGACATGATCCGGATGCTCTATCACCCCAAGTGGGGATTTGGCAAAAACCGCAATCCCTGTATCGACTGCCGGTTGAATATTATTAAACGCGCGGAGCAATACCGGCGGAAAATCGGTGCTGATTTCCTGGTCTCCGGGGAGGTCCTGGGCCAACGCCCGATGAGCCAGAACCGCAGGTCGATGGGGATTATTGATGAAAATTCTGAATTGCGCCCACTCCTGCTCCGCCCCTTAAGCGCGCGCTTCCTGGAGCCAACCATTCCTGAGTTAGAGGGCTGGGTTGAGCGTGAGAAATTACCCGAGGTGCGCGGGCGCGGGAGGAAGATGCAGATTGAAATGGCGGAGCAGTTCGGGATTACCCGGTTTTCCTCGCCCGCCGGTGGCTGCCTCCTTACCGACCGGAATTTCTGCCACCGCCTTAATGACCTGATGACGCACATGGCAATGATTGCGCCGCCTGATGTCCGGCTGCTCAGGATCGGCAGGCATATCCGGCTTACGCCCAACCTTAAAGCTATTACCGGGCGTGATCATCTGGAGAATGATGCCCTCGAAGCTGCCGCGCGGAATTGTGACCTGCTCTTCCAGACCCTGGAAAACCGCGGCTCCCTGATCCTGCTCTGCCCTGATAAAAATACCGCTGAGGATGCGGAATTTCTCAATCTGCTGGACGCTCCTGGCGAACTTTCCCTTGCAAATAACTTCGCCTGGAAACAAGCAGCCGGCCTGGCCGTTCACTATTCCCGCAACCGGCAATCCGGCAAGGCTGATGTAGAGGTGAGGCGCCCCGGAATCCCGTGGGGCAGCGGGAAGTGCCTCCGAGAAGTTACTACAGTTGATCCCCAGACGCTTACAGTGTTGTAGCACAGGTTCCCAAACCTGTGCAAAAGAATCACACCAACGAACCGTCCCGGTTTTCATAGATGTAAGAATAATCTGCCGGGGGTACGCCGACCAGCTCGTTCCGGGTAAAGTAAAGGGCTACTTCCCGGCGCGCCGAAGCACTCGAGTCGCTGGCGTGGACCACATTGAAGCAGAGGCTCATGCCATGGTCGCCGCGGATGGTTCCGGGGGCGGCTTCCCGGCCGTTGGTCGCGCCGACAAGCCCGCGCACCACCGCGACCGCGTCAACCCCCTGGATCACCATCACCACCACCGGCGCGGAGGTAATAAACTCCACCAACCCCTTGAAGAATGGCTTCTTCTTGTGTTCGGCATAGTGCTCGCCCGCCAACGCACTGGAGACGCGCATCATCTTCATGCCCCTGATCGTCAGGCCCTTCTCCTCGAACCGGGTGATGACCCGGCCAATCAAGCGCCGCTGGACCCCGTCCGGCTTGATAATAACCAAAGAACTTTCAATACCTTTGCCCATATGGATTCTCCTTAATGGCTTTGATTTAAAATCAGAGGTTTATAGTTCTGGCGATAACTCTTTCTCAGGAACTTACGCTGGTTAACCGGTTTCTACTGTTTATTTTTGGGTATTGCAAGCTGCAACTGCCAGGCGGTCTGCCTCTTCGTTTTCAGGGTGCTCATTATGCCCCTTGACCCACTCCCATTTCACTGTATGCGGTTCGCATGCGGCTAGGAGGCGTTGCCAGAGATCCTGGTTCTTAACCGGTTTTTTCTGAGCGGTAAGCCAGCCCTTCTTCCGCCAGTTGTCCAACCACTTTTTCGTAAAAGCATTATAGATATAGGTGCTGTCGGTGGTAACCAGCACTACGCAGGGATGCTTGAGCGACTCCAGTCCCGCGATCACCGCCATCAACTCCATGCGGTTATTGGTTGTGTCGGTTTCGCCACCGGAAAATTCCCTGTGGGCGGGAGGATTATCACAAACCAGGATCGCCCCCCATCCCCCCGGGCCGGGATTGCCGCTGCAGGCGCCGTCAGTATAAAGTCGTACTTTAGTCTTCTTCAAGGGATCTCTCGCTCAATAAAGGTTAAATATATCAAATTAAATCGGGTGAGATTGTAGGAAAGATTGTGGGGTCACGCTATTAAAAAACCAGATTTAAGTTAAAATACGGCAAATTGACTCACTACGGGATAAAAAAGCAGGGTCTATAAAAGAATCGAGGCGAAAGCCAGCATCCCGGCTCTCGCCTCATGAATTTTTTGCCAGGGTGCTCACTCCTTGGTATGGCTCCCCTGACAAATTTAAACATACGATACTGATATAGGCATGTCAAATAGGTGCTGTCGTTTATCTGCAAGATATTTATAGATTATTACATAACAGCTTAAGTATCAGAGCATTACACCTGTTAAAAAAAATGTAAATATAATTTTTTTCAAAATATGAATTTTCAGTTTCTGCAATCGGACGGGATTACAATTAGTTAAAGTAGTCGATATCATAAGTAAGCAAGATCTTGCTATGAAAAGATTTCGTAGATTCAAATTGTTTATTATCGGGATTGAGTTTATAAAAAAAGCATGAACTGGCTACAAACAAGGACTTGTTTGCCTGTTTATTGCATATATTTTGCAAGTTTATAGTTTAAAGGAAGCTCTTATGCGTGCAGTACTCCAGCGGGTCGGCGAGGCCAGCGTTACAGTTCGCGAACAGGATGTTGCCGGCAGGATTGGCAAAGGTTTGCTGATTCTCCTCGGAGTGGGGCCGGATGACACGGAAGAGACCGCCCGCGCGCTGGCGACAAAGATCTCGAAACTGCGGATCTTCGAGGATGATAATGAGAAGATGAACCTCTCTCTGCTGGATATCAGGGGCGCGGCGCTGGTGGTCAGCCAATTCACCCTCTTTGCCGATACCCGCAAGGGCAACCGCCCTTCCTTTATTGCCGCAGCCCCGCCGGAACTCGCAGAACCCCTCTGCAAAGAGTTCTGCAACGCGCTGGAGGAGGCTGGGATTCACGTGGAAGAAGGCGTCTTTGGCGCGCATATGGATGTACGGCTCATCAATGACGGCCCGGTGACGATCATAATGGAAATGTAGATATAAGATATATCAGCTATGGCTCATAGCTGGCGCCCCGGGGCTCTTCCGGTGGGGTGCGGTAATCCTTATAGGGATTCTCCTGCTGATAGACATCGCGGCGCCAGGAGCGGTCCCGCTTGTCTTCCGGTTCTGAAGTGTAATCTTCCAGGGCGCCGGGGCTGAGCAATGCCATCACCCGGTCCATGGCCGGTTTAGGGTCCTGTCCCCGTCGCAAAGCCTCGTTCTTGGCCCGTTCCAACGCCTCATACGCCGCCCTGCCCCGCGCGCTCACAAACTTCGAGGCCAGGCTATGGCCGACAAACTCGAAATAACGCTCAATGCTGCGCAGGTAGATCTCGGTGTCATAGGGCCGGTGCTCGGTATGGCGGTTGCGGGCGTAGAGATAGATATCGCGGGCAATGCCCCCGGTATTGGCGTCGAACATCTGCTGGCGTTCCCAGACCTTGTCTTGCCCGCCTCCGATATTGCGCGGCACGCCCCACTGGGTAAGCTGCGCCAGCGCCTCGGCCGCAGACTCGCCGTGTCCCGTGGTCAATGCCTTGATGGTAATCGCAATGCGGGGGCGGTAATACGGGTCATAATCGCTGATAATGCCGATCAGCACCGCGTCGGCCTTGAGCTGCCGCCCGATCTTCACCGCATCTGCAACATTGTGAACCGGGTCGAGCGGCTCGCGCAACTTATCCGCATCCTCATTAAATTCCCCGGTGATCTGCTGGGTCCGCTCCTGGTTATCCTCATCCAGATCCTTACCCAGCAAGCGATTGCGGCGTAGATTACTGTTATGGATATCAACCTCCCGGTTCTGCTTCTCCACCAGGCGGGCAACTTCAAGAGGGTAAATAATTTCAAAATCCCCGGTTTCGGCCAATCCCGCAGCGAGTTTGCGCGCAAACATCATAGTATCGCAGCTTTCGTCACTCGAAATATTGTCGAAGGGGATGATGGCGATGCTCCTGATGGTGGCTACCGCTATCGGGTCGCCCATAATCTCATCGCGCGCTGAAACCGGCTGCATGATGCGCGTAGCCACGCGGGAGCCGTACGGTTCGGTACAGCCGGACGACACCAGGAGGCTGCCAAGCACGAAAAGCTTAAAATATGCTCGCAAGCCGGTAGTTTGAAGCTTATTCACCAATAACCTCCTTAACTTACAGCTGAGTAATCACCTGCGGGTTCACATCGGGCTGAATTGTCATTATATTATACAAATTTGACTATGCAGATGAAACGTGCTCTTGGAGAATTATGCAAAAAAGCACAGATATTTAGATTTTAAGATTGCGGAAGAGTCCGTCCAGGATCGCCTGCATGTCCTCGGGGACCGGTGCTTCAACCTGGATGGTTTTGCCTGAAACCGGGTCGGGAAAGGATAGTTTCCAGGCGTGGAGGGCTTGCCGGGATAGTCTGAAGGCGGTTTTGATGAGTTTATTGGCAGCACGGTCGCCATACTGATCGTCACCCAGGATTGGCCTTCCCAGAGAGGAAACATGCACCCGGATCTGGTGGGTGCGCCCGGTATGGAGAACAAAGCGGGCAAGGCTCACTCCCCCTTTGAGAGCGGGGTTTGAGAGGAGTTTGAGCATAGTTTGGCTGGAGTTTCGCGCTTCTGCAACCGCCAGCACCTCGTATTCCGTCTCCGCCTCCAGACCACCCTGCCCCTTCACCACCTGCACCGCCTGCCGCCCGCCAGTCCATTTGGAAAGCCTGCGCCGGATACTCCCCGTGGGATTGGTAAAGATTCCCAGGCAGAGGCCGAGATATTCTTTAAAAATTTCATTTTTTCTAAAGAGATTTTCCAGCGGTTTAACCAGTTCCGGTTCCTTAGCAAAGAGCAAGCAGCCGGTAGTGTCACGGTCCAGGCGGTGCACCGGCGCGATTCCTTTTATCCCCAGTTCACGGCGAAGTTTAGACGTAAGGCAGTACTTGGTGTTGCCGCCCCCTTTGACTATGGTTTCAAGTCCCGGTGGTTTATCCAGGATCAGCCACCCGGGGGAATCCTCAATTATCCGATCCTTGAGGGGTGTGGCCTTTTCCACGACAGTATCCTTTAACAGTCAGGTTGTAATATTACCAATTTTAACCGGTTACGATTTATATTGGGCAATATAAAACTAACTGAACCTTACTTTAATACTTGCACATTTCAAGTTTTTTCTGCTATACTGATCAGGGGTAGTGTCGGCGCGCATCTAAATGCTTTATTGTGTAACAACGCCGCAAAGTTTTCAGATGTGTTTTGGTAGGGTAATTATCAGTGGCATATCTCGGCATTGACATCGGCTCGCTTTATGTTAGTCTCGTATTAGTCGATAGAGGCGGTGAAGTTTTACGCAAGGCGTATGCCCGCCATCATGGCGAACCCTTGTCTACCCTCAGCCATGAACTATCAAAATTCCCCCTGCAGAATATCCAGGCAGCAGTCAGCACTGGTAGCGGCGCGCACAAGTTCTCCCTTGGGGGCGCATATATTGATGCCATTGTCGCGCAGGTCAAGGGAGTCAACGCCCTGGAGCCGGACGCCAGGAATATTATCTACATTGGCGGAGGCAGCTTCTCACTCACCCGCCTGGATGAAGAGGGCAATTACGAAAAATGCACCTCTAATTCCGCCTGTGCCAGTGGCACCGGGGCCTTCCTCGACCAGCAGGCCCTGCGGTTGCAGGTTCCTCCCATGGAATTAACCAATAAGGCCATGTCCTTCAAGGGTAGGGCTCCGAATGTCGCCACCCGCTGCGCGGTCTTTGCCAAGAGCGACATGATCCACCTGCAACAGGAGGGCTACTCCACCGATGCCATCGCGGCCGGCCTCTGCGCCGGATTGGGCCGTTCCACCGTTGACGGGCTCCTTTCCGGCCGCAATCTCGAAGGCAAAACCGTCTGCATTGGCGGCGTGGCACTGAACCAGGTAGTGGTTGACGCGGTGCAGGAATCCCTCGGAGTTGAAACTGTTGTCCCCGATAACCCTGAACTGGTGAGCGCCCTCGGCGCAGCCTTGTACGGCTGCCAGCATGGCATGCAGCACGACCTGCACTTCGAATGGCTGGCAAACCCGCCTGCTAACGGCAAGAACACCGGCACGACTTTCCTGCGTCCCCCGCTGGAACTCAAGCTTTCGAAAAATCCCGAGCGCAGCTATTATCTTGATTACGTGGATGAATATAAAACTGAAATCGCGTTGATTTCTCCACAAAGGGGCACGGTAACAGCCACCCTCGGCTTCGATATTGGCTCCACCAGCACCAAGGCGGCCTTGCTGGACAACAACCGCAACCTGATAGCCTGGGCTTACCGCAAGACCGCGGGCAATCCAATCGAGGCGGTACAGCGGGTGCTGCACGCCCTGCGGGAGCTGGCCAGGCGCACGGGCTTTACCTGGGATATCCAGGGGGTAG
>JAFGNG010000045.1 GCA_016927125.1 Planctomycetota bacterium
CTCGTGCTGGAAGCCCCCGGCACCTACCACCACAGCGTGATCATCGGCAACCTCGCCGAAGCAGCCGCGGAGGCGATCGGCGCCAACCCGTTGCTGGTGAGGGTGGCCAGTTATTACCACGACATTGGCAAAATTGTGAAGCCGGAATATTTTACCGAGAACGATACCGGTCGCAGCCGCCATGATAATATCTCCCCCAGCATCAGCGCGCTGATCATCATGGCGCACGTCAAGGACGGGGTCGAGATGGGGCATGCCTATAAGCTGCCGCAGGATATCCTGGATATCATGGAACAGCACCACGGCGATTCGGTTATCAGTTATTTCTACCAGCGCGCACAGGAGATGAGCGAGGATCCGGGGGAAGTTTCCAAGGGCGCCTTCCGTTATCCCGGGCCCAAACCGCAAACCCGCGAGGCCGCGATCCTGCTATTGGCCGACTGTGTCGAGGCTGCCAGCCGCTCGCTCTCCGAGCCGACCCCGGCGCACATCAAGGAGTTGGTCCACCGGATTGTGAACGGCCGGCTGATGGAGCACCAACTCGATGATTCCCCCTTGACCTTCCGCGACATCAGCACAATCGAAGCCAGTTTTGTCCGCACCCTGACCGCGATGTACCATTCTCGCGTACCTTACCAAGAACAGAAAAACGGCACCAAGCGAGTTCGCCGATGATCCGCATCCATACCTCTAACCCTGAATATAGTCCCCTGGGCGAAAGGCTCTCCGGCCTGCTGGCAGGCGTTATTGCAAGGCGGGCGCCGGAACTCCTGGAGGAGGGGGGATACTCCCTCGACCTCTTTTTGATGGATGATGCGGAGATTACCCAGCTCAACCGGCGGCATAAAAACTGTGAACACGCTACCGATGTACTGGCTTTCGCCGACGGAGAGATTGACCCGGACGACCAGGTAATCCATTTCGGGGATGTGGCGGTCAGCGTGGAAACCGCCGAGCGCGAGGCCCAGGCGCGCAATCTGCAACTTATTGAAGAAATTATGCTTTACGCCCTGCACGGCGTCCTCCACCTCCTGGGTTTCCTGGACAGCACCGACGAGGAACGGGCTGCAATGCGTGAGGCTGAACGCGAGGAACTTGCCCCGCTAGGCATTACCCCGCACTGGAATTCCGGCGAGCTTTAGAATAGGGCTTGGTTTTTTCAAATTTTCGGATATAGTGTTACGGGAAAACATCTGGAGTATTTGCGAGTAGTATGCAGGTTTAGGGAGGCGTTTCCATTAGTACGCAACTGATTATCGCCATTGGGCTTTTCGTCCTGTCCGGGGTGGGCATTCTGGCGGACAATATCGGCTCAATATTCAGCCGTACCCAGCTCGAAGATGTCCTCGACAAGAATAAGGCTGGCGCGACTATCCGCTGGTTTTGTAAACCATTTCTGCTGCACGGCGCTGCGCTTTCCTGCAGTTGCTCACTCTTCAGCATCACTGTCACAGGCGCTTACTTTGCCTGGGGCGTCATTCGCCTTGACGGAATCTGGAAGATTTCCCAATTAACACTGGCGGTAATTCTGCTGGCGGCCATGCTGCTTCTGGCGGTGCCGCTCAAGATGCTCGCGCGCGAGAAAACCGAGGAACTCCTGGTCTTGCTCTCACCCTTGCTCTGGATTTTAACCCTGCCCCTGCGCCCCGTGGCAGCGCTGATGATTATTATTGAAGATAAAATTATTGGGTCCTTCCGGCACCAGGATGAGGCCGAGGAGGAAGACCGGGATGAAATTATCGCCGCTGTCACCGACGGTAAGCACCAGGGCGTGGTGGAGGAGGAAGAGCGGGAGATGATTGTCAACATCTTCGATCTCAAAAATTCCGATCTCTCCGATATCATGACCCCCAGGACCGATATCTGCGCGGTCGCAATCGATACTCCCTTAGATGAAGCGATCCAATTATCCAACGACAAGGGGTTCAGCCGCGTGCCGGTCTTTGAAGAGACGCGGGATAATATCAAGGGTGTGTTCTACGTCAAGGATGCCCTGAACCTCTGGGGCAAGCATCCGGAGAGCCAGCCGAAACTATCCGAGCTCATGCGCCCGCCATACTTTGTGCCAGAAACCAAGAATGTTGCCGACCTGATGCGCGAGCTCCAGGAAAAGAAGATGCACCTGGCAGTGGTGCTGGATGAATACGGGGGTACCGCCGGGCTGGTTTCGATCGAAGACGTGGTCGAAGAGATTGTCGGCGAAATCCAGGACGAGTACGATCCTGAAGAAGACGTCCTGCTGCGGAAACTGGCCGCCGGTCATTTCGATGCCGATGCCCGCACGCACGTGCATGACATGAATGAAGCGCTGGAATACAAGGTCATCCCGGAAGACGAGGATTACGAAACCCTCGGCGGCTTCATCCTGGATCAACTCGGCCACATCCCCGCGCCCAGGGAGAGCCTGGTCTGGGAGTCGGTGCGCTTTTCCATCCGCTCCTCGGATGAACGCAAGATCGGCCGGGTCCGGGTGGAGGTTATCCCGCACGAGGAAGCCGAAGGTGAAAAAGAGCAGGTCGGCCCGGATAAGACCACTGGCTAAACAGAGTCATTGCCAGTTAAAAGAGAATTGGGAACGGGATGTAATTTTCTGACAATTATGCTTGAGACTTGGGATTAATCCCGCATGTCACTGAAAAAGTGCGAAGCCGTGGTGTTGCGAAAGACCTATTTTGGTAACACCTCGCTGGTGGCCTCCTTTCTCTCACCTGCCGAGGGACTGGTGGAGGCAGTGGCCAAGGGCTGCCGCCGGCCCCAGAGCGCGATCGGCGGCCGGCTGGATTACTTTGCGCGCGGCGAGTTGGTCTATTACCATAAGAC
>JAFGNG010000046.1 GCA_016927125.1 Planctomycetota bacterium
CGTTCACCCGGTTCAGCTTGCCTGGCAGAGCCGTTAAAGAGTTCAGTATCGACCGCGTTATAAATCACGGGACCATCGGAGTTGATCACCGGAAATTTCTGGTTGGTGGCGTACTTGCCATAGTTACTTTGGTAAATGGTGAGATCGGCTAAGCGGCTGACCCGTCCCTGGAGCGAATCCCACATTTCGCCGTTGCTGCGGCCGTAATCCTGCGCGGCGCCGTCAACCCGCTGCACTATGCGGGCGCGCGGAAATAGCTTCTTCGCAAACCAGATTTTACCAGGTTTAGTCATGAAGGAGTTGACCAGCAGGAAATCATAGCTGGCAACAATCTTGCGGGTATGCGCAATGCCATGCCGAGTAAGGTACTGGGTGAAGTAATTGAAAAAGGTATACATCCCCCCGCGCGCGTGATCCTGGTATGGAATACAGATTTTATAGGGGAATTCAGTCTGATCCATGGCTTTGCCTTTAAGTAATCGGGAGCTTCCAGGCTCCCGCGTGGAAATCGTTTAAAATCTCATCGATGATGCAGAGTGCCCAGGTGAAGAGGTGCGTGCCATGGAGATCACTCTCCAAGTAACCGAGCGACACCTTCTGCCCATAATAGCTCGTCTGGCTTCGATCAGGAAAGAAGGAGTAAGCGCCGTCTTCACGCCAGAACTCCTCAATTTGTATGGCCGCGTCTTCAGCAACTTCCTTAATCTCATCCTTCCGGTGGGAGCAGATTTTGGCGCATTGGTGGAGAACATAGAGGCTATCAAGCAAGTGGCAGCCGTCCGCCTTGATAACGGTGGCAAGGCAGAGATCAATGAGTTTCTCCGGCTGCTCAGGCTGGCGATCGCAGGCGGCATACGCGGTCAAGACCTTCATGGCACCGTTGACAGTCTTCGCTGTATCCGGCGAGCCCTGCAGCCAGGCACCGGTGTCATGGTCACACACCCGGTCAAGCTCCTGCCACAGGATGGGCAGCAGTTTGTCGCGGACCTCGGTCTTGCCAAAATAATTGGCATTGTATTGCAAGAAGAAGGCCATGTGACTGAGGTGGCTGCCCGCGCTCCAGGGATTGCGCCAATCCAGTTTCCGGCAGTACCGTTGCATCGCTGCCACGGTCTTCGGCACAAAGGTTAGTTCGTGCGGTGCTTCCCGATCAGTAGAGAGAAGGGCCGCGCAGGCCTGGCGGGTTTCCGCGCGCCGTACCCCGAGATCCTTAATTAAAGAAAATGGTAGGTGCAGGTGAAAGCGCCGGAAGCGCAAGCCATCAACCGAAGCCAGCATCCGGGGGTCCTCGAAATAACCTGCTTGCCCGCCGGAAATTGCCTGGAAGGAGCAGATATACTGCATCCACTCTTTAATCTCATCGACGCTGAAGGCGGAGATGATCCTGGTTGTATAGGCAATTTTTAAGGCGAAACAGCTTGCGCCCAGTCCGGTGGTGCTGTCAGGCGCAACCAGTGCGCCTTCATTACACATGCGGAACCGGCCGGGCTGGCCCTCGACTTGGACGGTTTTCAACCAATTGAGAATAGATTGCGCTTGTAAATCAAGATCAATCATGACATCCTCCGCACTCATGGGCGGCAGCCAGATACTTCTCAAAGACCGCGGCAAACGCCAGGTCCGGCCGCTGCAGGCATTTTTCCCGGTAGGCGGGCAGGGACTTCAGCATTGCCCTCCCCTGCTCCAGGGGAAGGCCGCAGTCGCGGACCAGCTCCACGGTGCCGCCGTCAGGATTGTAACAGACCGGCACCCCGCTCAGGATGGCTTCAATTACAGTGTTGGGACAGGGATCCTTCTCCGAGGGGAAATAGAGCAGCTTCATCTTCTGGTAATAAGCGGGGAGCTTTTTACGTTTCGCCTCCCCGGCGAGCGTTACATTGGCCAGTCCCCGGAAGTCCAAGTCATGCTCCTGATGCCGTCCGACCAAAAGGAATTTCTCCTCCGGGTGTTTAATAATGAATGCATGCAACAGGTCCAGACGCTTCTTGGTGTCAATCCCCCAACTGACATGGCCGATATAGCCACCGGCCTGCTGGGCAGGGTGGAATAGTTTCGGGTCACCGCCATTATGAATAATTTTATACTTCTCCGGATTGAGGAATGGGTGCACATTTTCGAAGACGAACTGGCTTTGGTAGATAGTCAAATCCGTCAAGCGGTTGAGCGCGATAATCTTATCATGCTTGGCCTTGCGGGCCGGGCTTTCATGGCTTTCAAAATATTCGTCCAGGCGGTGCAGGAGCAGGCAACCATTCTCCCTGGCCTTGCGCAGGTCAGCCTCTTCGGCAAGGTGGGCGATGACAATGGCGAGTTTCGCCTGGTCGATCCGGCGGACAATCTTGTGCCCTGCCTGCTTGGCGAAGCCTGCAAAGAGGCTGGCGAAGGTGTTGCTGCCGCCGCCCTTGCCCTTTGGCCGGATGGAAAGAAAGATCTTCATAGTCAACTCCAGCGCAAGCAGGTTTCGCAGATACAGGGATCGTTTTCCGGGTGCTGCTGGTATTGATCCACGCGGCGGCGGAAATCCCGATACTTCTCAGAATTCCAGATGCTTTGCAGATCACTCTCCAGCAGGTTGCCCATAATCTCCGCGCCATCCACATCATAACAGCACGGCACCACATCCCCGTTCCAATAAATGCCCAGTTGGACATAAATATCGGTACAGGGTTTGGTAAAGGCTTGCGAACGATAGGCAGGGTTCTCCGGCGCCAGCTCCGGATCAGTCTCGCGGAACTTCTTAACGAAGAAGTTGATGCCGATCTCCGCCGCGAGCTTCTCCGCCTGCTCGATTTCATGCTCATTGTTCCTTAAGGCAAGGAATTGCCATTCAATCCGGGTGTGCTTGCCCTGATGGGCGGCAACCACCTTCTGCATATTTTCAAACACTTTGGCGAAGGTCCCACCGACCCGGTTCTGCCGGTAGCTATCCTCGGCCGCGCCATCCACGGAAAAACGGATCAGGTCAAGCTCCGCCTCGGCAAGGTCGGCAATATTCTGGTCATTAAAGGCCTGGCCGTTGGTAAAGACCCCTACGGTCATGCCATCTTCTTTCAGCCTGCGCGCGAAGGAGGGTGTCAAAGTATTGAGCATCGGTTCGCCCTGAAAGTGCAGGAGGACATGGTTGACTCCAAAAGCCAGCAGGTTTTTACGGACCGTGGCAAAGGTCTCTTCATCCATGGTTCCCATAGGCCTGCTCATCAAGTTATGGGCGGCGTTGCCGTGCTTCTCAACCAGTTTATTCTGCATCCCCACCATACAGAAGGGGCAGTTGAGGTTACAGCGGTTGGTCGGCTCCAAGATTACCCGGTGCGGACGCGGGTGAAAGAACTTACACCTTAATTGCCAAAGTATTTTTCTTAATCTCGACATCATGTCAGATATTATCCTTTTTTGCTTCACTATTAGTTTGGTGTGGTAACTGCCGCTGGCGCAAACGGTGCCGTAAAGGTGCGGTTAAGCGAGCAATGCCTTCAATTATTCGATAAATCGCTTCAATTACAATAGTGCCGCAGTAAAGCTCCAGCCAAATTAAATAAGCATTATCTCTGGACAAGGGATGTTTCTCAGGAGGGCCTCCCTTGACCGCAAGCCCCCAAACCTCAGCTTTGGAATGGCTCTTGGGATAATGGAAAGCCTGAGGGATAAAACCGCCCAGCTTAAACATGTTATCCAAGCTGGTACGGGTGAAGATAGAATTATGAAAGACATTTATGAATCCTCGTCCATTAAGTGCAGACAGACGATAAGTCGGCACTACTACCAGCAGACAGCCGCCAGGTTTGAGCCAAGTCCAGAGGCGCTGGTTTACTTCCTGCCAATTATCAAAATGCTCATGGACATGCGAAGAGTAAATCAAGTCATTACTCTGTGCGGGAATATCGGCAGCCATGACATCAACCGGCGTGAGGGTAACCCCGAACCTATCCTTGGCGGCAGCACAGAGGTTGGGATCTAGTTCCAAGCCTTCGGCGGAAAAACCCAGGTCCCGAAAGGCCTTGACCGCTCCCCCATGGCCGGCACCGATATCCAGAATCTTCGCGCCTTTGCCGTAAGACAGATAACGCAAACACCATTGCAGATGGGTTTTC
>JAFGNG010000005.1 GCA_016927125.1 Planctomycetota bacterium
GGTGGACCTCGCCCAGCCGTTCCTTTACCAGCAAGGCGCCCCCGCCGAGATCGTAGAGAAGACCTGAAGCAATGGCATCTTTAATCCTTTTTTCAGCAGTCTGCCCGCTGCACTGGGTAAGGTTTAAAGCTTGCGCATTGGAAACAATCGCCTGGGAGCCAGCCAGCAGTTCAGAAGCGAAAAAATCCCCTTCTTTCACTGCAGACGCCGCTTGTTGTAAGCGGTCTAATAAGCCTAATTCCGAACGCCGCAGTCGGTGGGTGCGGGTTGACAGGATCACGCCGCCACCAATAGTATCAACCGGGGAGAGGGAGCGAATAATATACCTGTCCCCGCTGGCCAGCACGGCCGGTTCCGCGAAGCTTACCTGCGCGTAGCAGGTTTCCCGGTAGCCAAGCTTTTCCTCGCTAAGCAGCTTGAGCGAGGCATTTACCGCGTTGGTGCCGGAGTGGAACTTAACCCTGGTGACGCGTTTAAGAATCTGTTTTTCATGTTCACTGGTAAAGCGGATAATGGCTGAATCCGTCGGCTGATAAATTCCCGGTGCGGCCAAGGTCATGCCGCGGTGGGCATCCTTGACTTCCAGCCCGCGCAGGTTAATCGCGGCGCAGACCTTGGGCGTGGCAGTGTTTACTCCAAATTTGTAGGATTGGATTGCCCGGACAGGGTGGATACTCCCGCCGGGGAGCAACTGGACCTCATCACCGACCTGCAACTCCCCGGTAATGGGTATGCCTGCCACAATGGTACCATACCCTTTGACCGAGAAGACCCGCTCCACATACATGCGAAAGGCACGGGGATCGGAGCGCTCCGCAATCCCCTCGACCATCTCCTGCAGGGTTTGGCGGACTTCCTCCAAGCCATCCAAGGTAATGTTGGAGACTGCTACGATTGGAGAATCCACAATTCCAAGGGCTGCCAGGAAAGCCTTCACCTCCTGGCGGACCAAGGCAAGTTTTTCCGGGCTGACCAGATCAATCTTGCTAATGACCGCCATTACCCGGGGGGTGGAGAGGGTTTTGGCAATCCTGAGGTGCTCAAGGGTTTGCGGCATAATTCCATCATCGGCCGCGACAATCAACATGAGAATATCCATAGACGCCGCGCCTGCGACCATATTGCGGATAAAGTCTTCGTGGCCAGGGACATCGATGATTCCCAGCATACGGTTGCCGGGGAGGCGCAGGGGGGCAAAGCCGAGATCAATGGTTAAACCACGGAGTTTCGCCTCGGGATGGCGATCCATCTCGCAGCCGGTGAGGAGCTTTACCAGGGCGCTTTTGCCATGATCCACATGCCCAGCAGTGCCGGCCATGAGCGGGAGCAGTTCTGGAGTTTTTAGCTTTAATGCCATACTTGACAGCTCCCCCGGGAACTCCACAGGTTGATTATAGCTTACCTGCCCAGGACCTCGTGCAAACGGCTTGCCAAGGGGGCAATTTCATCAGGAAAGATAGTCCGTACGTCAAAAAGCAGGGCGGAATCGTTGATCCGGCAGAACACCGCAGGCACTCCCAGGCGCAATTGCCGGGCGGCTTCTTCCAAGGAAATCTTTTGCGGATGGATCTGAATCGCCTTTGTCGACAATCCTTCATCCGGACAGGAGCCGCTGCCAATATATGAAATATCATCTTCAATAGAGATGGAGCTGGATTTCATGCCCTTTAACTCTCCCATCAACTGCTGGGCGCGCTCCTGGAGCGTAGCCATCGGCAAGGAGAGCATCTGGTAAAAGGGGATATGCTCACAGTAGGTATTGTTGAGGAAATGCAGCAGCGTCGTCTCCAGCGCCGCCAGGGTCAGCTTACAAACCCGGAACATCCTGGCAAAGGGATTCTTCCGGATGCGCTTGATCACCTCCTGCTTGCCGACAATAATCCCACACTGCGGGCCGCAGATAAGCTTGTCGCCGCTGAAGCACGCTGCCTCGATGCCGGTCTGGACAGATTCAGCCACCAGTGGTTCATTGGAGACTCCCCAATTGCGGAGAGGCACCAAGGCGCCGCTGCCAATATCATCAATAACAGGTATACCATGTTTGCGGCCGAGTTCAGCGAGGGCTTTGATGTCAGGGGTGCCGCCAAAGCCGCGAACCCGGTAATTGGAGGTATGCGCGTGAATGATTGCGCCGGTTTCTTCGCTGATGGCTGCTTCGTAATCCCGAAGATGCGTCCGGTTGCTGCAGCCGACTTCGTGCAAGATGGCGCTGCTCATCGCCATCACCTCCGGCATCCGGAAGGAACCGCCGATTTCGATTAACTGGCCACGGCTGATAATTACTTCCTTGCCGGCGGCCAGGGTGTTGAGAAGCAGCATGGTAGCGGCGGCGTTGTTATTAACCACGGTCGCGGCCTCGCAGCCGGTGAGGTGGCGCAGGATTTGCTCAATCTTTTCTTCCCGCAGTGAACGTGCAGCGGTTTCCAGATCGATCTGCACCGGGGAGTAATGTCCGGCGGAGCTGAGCGCGGTGACGGCTTCCTCACACAAGGGCGCCCGCCCCAGCCCGGTATGGAGTAGGATGCCGGTGGCGTTAATCGCGCGCCGCCCCTCCAGCGTGGCAAGGCGTTGCAGCTCCGGCCGCAGGAGATCCGCAAAGGCCCGGATGTTTTCAGGGATAGAAACCTTGCCGGACTTGGCTGCCGCGCGGATGGAGTCAAGCGAAGCCTGTAACTTCAGCTTTACCAGGCCGGTACCAAATTCCTGGCATAAAGCCTCGCCCTCAGGTGAAGTCAGGAACGTGGAGACGCTGGGGAGGTTCCGCAGGGAGGAGGATGTGATTTTAGCCAAAATTGATAACCTTTATCTAATTACTCGTTCGTACATAGGTAGTCATGCACAATTATAGGAGCAATTCGGGCACAGCACGCTGTGCCCCTACAGAGCCTGTGTCACACTGAAAATGGCGGAGGCGCATGGGAATCGAACCCACCTGGGACCTTGCGGCCCCCCAACGGTTTTGAAGACCGCGCACAGCACCAGCCACGACCCGCCTCCATTTATTTCTGCTTTTCCGGCAACTTAAAATCTAATAAAAAAAATAAACAAAATGTAAATCAACAACGGAACGCTGCCAAGCATAATAGCCAAGATGGAATATAATTTTCTTTCACCTTTTATAATTCCCATTATCCCAAGTAAAATTGATGCCGGGATTGTCAAAAGCGATGGACTTAGGAGTCCAAGCATAACTTCCTCCGGTACGCCATAACCGGGCTTAATAATTGCATATATAGCTATTAAAAAAAAATAAACTCCCCACGTATACAACGAAAGAAAAAAGCCCAGCTTACCAAAGGCGGCTGATTTCTTAGATTCATTCATTAATATAAGCCTTAATGCAACTATCGCCTTAAGTCATTATAAAACATATTGACCGGGGCGCCGCCGAAGGAGATGCCCAAGGCAATAGCTTCACTGATTTCCTCTTCCGTTACGCCTGCCTGCCGGGCTGCCTCAGTACTCAATTTAACACACGGGCCGCACTTTGCCAATACCGATAAGGCCAGGGAGATGATTTTTTTCTCCTTTGCTCCCAGGGCGCCGGGCGCATTCACCGCGGCCATATAACTTTTAAAGGCAGCATTCGCATTGTCATTTACCGGTGGGAAAAACCTTCCGCCAGAAGAATGTCCCTGCGGTTGCGCGGTTGATGGGACGCTGGGCGCAGGGGCAGCATCACCATCAGCGCAGCAGCAAGCAAGGTCAGGCGCTTCGGAAGCTGCAAGCGCTGGTGAGGGAGATGCTTTTAGCACTAGTTCCTGCGAAGGCCAAGCTTCCGCCTGGGAAGTAAGCACAGTAATCAGCCCTTGCTGATGCTTGCCGGTCACCTTACCGATGATGGCAGCTTGGGAGACCCCTGCCTGCCGGAGCTTTTTAACATACTTTTCAGCCTGTTTTGCCGGGAGGAAGACCAAGAGGCCGCCGGAGGTTTCAGGCGAGAAGAGGACTGCCCGTTGCGCGGAGGTAATCTTGCTAAGATCAAGCAGCTCTGTCGGCACAGCCTCGCGGTTGCGCTCCACCGCCCCGGGGAGGACATCCTGTTGCGCCAGGGGTTTGACCTCGGGGAAGATGGGCAGACTGTCGAAATCGATCTCAACTTCCACGCCGCTATGCCGGACAATTTCACACATATGCCCGAGCAAGCCAAAGCCGGTTACATCAGTAGCGGCATGGGCGCCGAATTCCTGCATGGCCTCCGCCGCGGGCTTGTTGAGGGTAGCCATGGAGTTGGCAATAGTATCGGCTGCTTCCTCGGAGGCCCGGCCGATCTGCGCGGCAAAAGCGACAATCCCCGCGCCCAAGGGCTTAGTCAGCACGATCGCGTCTCCGGCAATCGCCCCGGTATTTGTGATAAATTGTCCTTGGGGAGCGGAGCCGACCACCGCGAAGCCACACTTCACTTCCTCGTCATTGATGCTATGCCCGCCGATTACGCTGATCCCGGCTTCCTGCATCTTGTCAATGCCGCCGCGCAGGATCTCGCGCATGATTTCCGGGGCGAGGGAGTGGATAGGAAAGCCAATAATGGAGAGGGCAACCTGGGGGGTTCCGCCCATGGCGTAGATATCGCTGACCGAGTTGGCCGCCGCAATCTGGCCGAAGGTATAGGGGTCATTGACCGAGGGGGCGAAGACATCCACGGTGAGGATAGTAGCTTGCTCCTCGGAAAGCATAATTACTCCGGCATCATCCCCGGCACTGCGGCCTACCATGATCCGGTCGTCACTGATGTCCGGCAGGCCCTGCAAGATTTCGAGGAGATCTTTCTTGCCGATCTTCGAGGCGCAACCGGCACTGCGAACATGTTCAGTCAGCCTGACTGGTCCCGTAGTGCTGGGGAGGCGTTCCCCGGCGCACTCACAGACATTCCGATCCTTGAAGAGAGGGCAGGGGCAGGGCTTCTGGGGATCACAGACGCAGTGGCCCAGCGCGATGGAGCGGCCCATGATCCGTTTGCGTTTTTCAATCTGTTCCGGAGTCATCAGCAAATCACTTTCTTAATAAACACCTTTGAAAAATCTCAGATGAGAATTTATATCCCGATTACATAACAAAAAAAGAGGCTATCACGGATAGCCTCTTTGAAAGTCTTGTCATACTTGAGAAATCAGGTTAGAACTTAACTTCCCGGGTGCCGGTAACCTGACCGAAGCCCTTGATATCAGCGATAATCTGGATGACTGCTGATTGCGCATTTGAACTCCCTTGCGGCCGAATTTTTTGTACTCCCACGGAGTACGCGCAGAGACCGCCGCCTCACCCAAACCCAAAACTGCCAAGGAACTGGGTTTGCCCATCGCCCTTGACCAACGAAACGCGGGGCTTACCCGTGATTGTGGTATTTACATATTCTTCCCCTCGATTACCCATGACCTTGATGGAATTCGGGTCAATAATGAGGTTACTCCCTTGGATTTGAGTGCTGAAACTCAAAACAAAGGGCGCGCCCAGGGTAGCGAGTTCAGGATGGTTGGCTTTAACTTCAAAGGCTTCCATTTTGCCAGGCATAATCCCGGCAATGAACCCCGAGGGATCTTTGACCAGGCCGTACAGTAATTTATATGGGCCGGGCGGAACCGCGACAGAATTTTTCAAACCGGTGGTAATGAAGTTCAGGCCGGTTTCTTCTGAACCGTAAACACAGAGCGCCTGAACATTTCCCAACGCTTTGAAATCAAGGCCGAAGCTGGTTACTTCCTTGTCATAAGGGTGGTAAGACAGGGTTTTCCCGTTTTCAGTGAGGTTATCAAGATAGTAGACCTTGGAACCGGTGGTGATGAGTGCGTCGAGGGGGCAGAAAATGCTGTAGTTCCCTGTCCGGTAGGTATCTTGTCCCTTGGAATACTTGCCGTCCAGATTGTCATCGTAGATGGAGATGGACTCCTCCCCAAGCATTCCCTTTTTGATTAGCCCGGAGCGGTAATACAGGCTCGCGGTGGATGAAAAGGAGCGGAAGAGGGGGAAGGCGAGCAGGTATTTGCGGCCGGAGGTTAAGGTAATGGTCGCCGGATCGACGGAATCCTTGTTGATGGCGACTTCCTGGGTATCTTTACCCTGGGTGATCCGGAACCTACTTTTATGGGGATCAATACTCAGGCTGGTATCGCCAATATTTACAGTCTGCGGCTGAGATTTCTTTCTATCGAAGTCGAGCCGGTTGCCAGGCCGGATAGTATCATTAATAAAATAAATCGGGTAATTACTCCTGGGTTTGACATCGCTCGCGGAGAGGACTTTGCCGGGATTAGCCAGCACCATTGTTTTCAGGGTAATTGTGCTCACGGAACCAGGCGCGGCAGAGTCTTCTAGGGCATTATCCGCGGCAGATAGATGCAGGGTCAATGTAAGTGTTAATAATAATATGAGTTGAAGCAGGCGGCTAAGCATTTCTGAGCTCCTTGCTTAACAAGCAGATACCACTATTTTAACTATGTTAAATACTTATA
>JAFGNG010000047.1 GCA_016927125.1 Planctomycetota bacterium
GCCACCACGATCGGCTTGCCGGTGGTGCCGCTGGAGGCATGCAGGCGCACAACCTCGTGCATTGAGCTGGCAAAGAGCCCGAAGGGGTAGGTGTCGCGCAGATCCGTCTTGACCGTGAAGGGCAGCCTGGCAATGTCTTCCAAGCTCTTGATCTGGCTGGGCGTAACCTTGTGCTCCTCCATCCGCGAGGAGAGAAAGGCCACGCACTCGTAGGCCCGGCGCACCACGGTCTGCAGCCGCCCGAGCTGCAAGGCGCGGAGTTGCTCTACCGGCAGGAAATCCGGCGCGCTGACCGGATGAAAAGCGCTCTCATGATCATTCCACATCTCACCCATAGGTTGCCCCCTGTCAAAAAGAATTTAATCAGGCATGTGATATCCGGAATCATACGGACACAATGATCCTTTATCATGAGAATGAAAAAAAGTCAAGGGATTGGCGGGCTATAAGTTGGGAAGATCAACCGGCAAAATCTTCGGCAATCTCCATCTCCTCGTGGCGATAGAGCGATTGCACAATCCGCGCGCGTACTGCCATGAAGAAACATGCGAAGAGCAGAGCGTAAAGGATAGTTATAAGCGCAACTGCTGAGCCTGACATTAATGCATAAATATCAGCACTATAACTACCAAGCATATTAATTACTCCAATCAGGGTACCGACCACCCCACCAATAAGAGCCGCCCATAGAGCTATGCCGCAGGAGACAATCGCGGCCTCCGCGTCTTCAATGCTGGTAATCTTACCACTGATGGAAGCGTAAATGGACTTTAACAAATTGCCCACTCCCGAAGTAATCAGCAATGCGCCGAGGATAAAGGCAAAAACAATTAGAAAGGAAGGTATATCAAGATATTCTTGTCGCAGTCTATATAAGCCAATAACCAGGATTGTAAACACAATCAGAATCACAATGCCAATAATGAATGAAGCCGGGTGGGCGGTATTTTTTTTCTCGCTGCTATCAATAACCATTGGATTACTCCCTTGAATAAAATTTCTGAAAGTCAGACAACTGTCTTAATTCATCGGCAAATCTGGGGATTTTCTGCAGGGAAAGAGTAGTTGCCGGTTAAGGTTTAATTGCTTCCAGGATGGCTTCGGCAGCGCGGCGGCTGGCGCCGGGCCCGCCGAGGAGGTTACGCAGGGAGAGAAGCTTTTGCTTCATATACACCCGGCGGATTTCGTCGCCGAGAACGGCCTCGGCCTCGGCAGCGATCCGCTCCCCTTCCGCTTCATTTTGGAGCAGCTCCGGGATAATTACCTCGTCCTGGGGATTTTCCGCAAAATCGCAGAGCAGCAGGTTCGGTAGGGTGAAATGCTTAATCCGCGCCATCCTGGTAATCAGCCAATGCGTGACAGCGGAGATCTTGTAAATGCCGACCATGGGTGTGCCGTAGAGCGCGGCCTCCAGGGTGGCGGTGCCGCTGGTTGCCAAGAGCAGATCGCTTGCGGCCATGACTTCATGCGCGCGGCCGCTCAGGACCGGGAATCCTTTCAACTCGCAACCGGAAAGCTCTGCCAGCACTTTTTTATTCATTTGCGGAGAAGCGGCAATTATGAATCTTCGCCCGGGTCGGGTCGCCTGCATGATCCGCGCGGCCTCAAGGAGCGGCGGCAACAACCGGCGCACCTCTCCCTGGCGGCTTCCCGGCAACAAGCCGATGAGTTCCGCCTCCGGGTTGATGTCAAGCTCACTACGCAGCTTCTTGCCATCTTCCTCAAGAGCAAGCTGGTCCAGCAGCGGATTACCTACGAAGCGGCTCTGAATGCCCTCCGCCTGCAGCAGCTTCGGCTCGAAGGGGAAGATGCAGAGGATTTCATCAATCCACTGGCGCAGCTTCTTCACCCGCCGGTAATTCCACGCCCAGAACTTCGGGCAGATGTAATAGATAATTTTTTGGCCGGGGTTGGCCTGCTTGATGCGCTTGGCAAGGCGGACATGGAAGCCGGGGTAATCAACCAGGACCACCACCTCCGGTTTAGTTTCAAGAATATGCCGAGCGCATTGCTTGAGCAAGCGGCTGTAATCGCCCAGGTGCGCGAGCACCTCGGTGAAGCCGGTGACCGCGACCGCGCTGGCATCGGCAATCGTCTGGGCGCCGGCCTCGCGCAGTAGTTCCCCGCCCATGGCAGTGAGGCGCACCGTATGGTCCAGCCTGAGAAGCTCGCGCAAGAGGCAAGCCGCGTGCTGTTCGCCGGAGGGTTCGCCGACTGAGAGATAAATGTGGTTAGTCTTTTCCGCCACGGATTATTCCTGTTTAATTTTAGCTCACGCCAGCAATTCTGCCAGCGCGTCGGAGTATGCCTGGTAGGTTCGGGAATCGTAAAGCACGAAGCGCACCAGTTCCAAGCCTTCGTGCTCCAGCAGGAAATCCGATACCGTGCTGAGCGCCACGCCCGCGGCTTCCTCCAGGGGATAACCATAGACCCCGGTACTGACCGAGGGGAAGGCAATGCTGGCGAGCCCATTCTCCAGCGCGACCTCCAGGCTTCTGCGGTAACAGCTTGCCAGCGCCTTGGCCTCGCCCTTGCCGCCGCCGTGCCAGACCGGGCCGGCGGTATGGATCACATGCTTGGCGGGCAGGTCGCCCGCGCCAGTGATAACTGCGTCGCCGGTTTCACAGCGGCCAATCCGGCGGCACTCCGCCATAATAGCCGGCCCGCCCGCGTTATGGATGGCCCCGTCCACCCCGCCACCGCCGCGCAGCCCGCAGTTGGCCGCGTTGGCAATGGCATCGGTAGCCTCGTGGGTAATGTCGCCCTCCACCAGCTCCAGCCGGGTAGTATTGATTACGCATTTATCCATCCTGCTCCCCTTCCCCGCGTCTCTTTATGATGACAGCGCTTTCCCCGTTGCCCGCCCGGCTTAACGCCAGGGCAATGATAAATGCCAGCGCCCCGCCCACCCCGCGCACCATCGGGCTGGTGAACCAGCCGGCAATGCCAAGCCCCGCGAGCGCGGCAAGCACCACCCATCCTCCCCAGTCATTGCGGGTAATTTTTTCTACCGCGCTTACCGCCAGGTTGGCTAATAGTAATAGCAAAACCGCTGCTCCCACCAATCCCAATTCGCTGGCGGCAAGGAAAAACCAGCTGAAGCTGAAGGGTTCGTTGGCCTTGACATTATAGAGTTCCGGGATATCGGTCTGCCCGGCAGGCAGGTTGATTCCGGCGTAGTATTCATTCACCCGCTTGCCGTACTGCCCCAACCCCACCCCGTTAAAAGGATTGTCCGCAATCATCTCCAGGTTGGCGCTCCAGCGGTAGTAGCGCATGGTGTGCTCACGGGTGGTGAGGCCGGTTTCGGGATCCTTGAAGGGGACATATACCTGTACCGAATCGATCAGGGCGTTGAGATTGTTCGCGGGTTTGAGTATAAAAAAGAAGACCGGGAGTATTATTACCAAAAAAATAATTCCCGGTGACCAAGCCTTGTCATACTTAGATGCTACCATCATCATAATCAGTGCGGCAAGCAATACGCCGAGAAAAGGCCCGCCGGAGGTGCAAAAGTATAGCCCGGCAACAACTGCCAGGGAGCCGATTAAAAGTTTCAGGCGCGAGTGTTTTTGGTTGAGCCATGGGAAAGCCAGCATTACCGGCCCCCATAGCACTAAAAAGCTCCCATAGCTGTTACGGTTGAGTAACCAGCCGCCCTGAAAGTGGCCGATCTTGCCGAAATACTCAGCCATGATATAAACTGAGGCGACTGTAAGCATCCCGGTTAAACAGAATACTGTAACCGCCCGCTTGCGCCAAACAGGATCGGAAAGCAAGGTGTGAAAGACCAGCACTGCCAGCAATAAATACTCAATCCACTGGAGCAATGATTTCGCAAAGAGACTCTTGGCATTGTCATAAGAGAACTTAGCGCCCAAGGCGCTGAGGAGCGCAAAAACAATTAAAACCGGTAGGATGTAGGCAGATCTCGAAAACGCTTTAAATCTTTTAGGCAAGTCCCCCGCTTTAAACCAGGCCAGCAAAAGCCAAAGCGCCACTATCCAAATCACCGGCTCGAAGGGGGTGAGGGTGAGCGCGCGCTTCGAAGTTAGCGGCATTTGCAGGCCAAACGCCAGCGGGATCAACGCTACCGCAATGAGCGCGGCTATGCCCCATGCCTGGGATGGGACCGGGGATTTGCTCTCTTTTATCAGCATGGCTGTAACACCCTTTCTGCAAAATTGGTTATCACCATGGTGCCCCTTAACCCTCATTGTCGGGTTTGCTGTAACTTAATCAAGAAGAACTTTTTAGCCTCGCCATGAGATAAAATATTGCCTGCTACTCGCCGATCTGCGGAGGTGGCGGCAATGAATAAACCTTGACTTATCCTGTAATTCGAAATACTCTTGACGCTTTATCAACCTGCAAGGAAGCATCTTATGATAAAAATGCTGGGCCTGACTGAATATGGCAAACCGCAGATTATTACCTGCGGGCTGATTGCCCTGTTGCTGTGCGCAATCTCATTTGCCGCTGGGATCTCGTGGTTTGCCGTGCTTCCGCTGTTGCTGTTCGGGTGGGTGCTGTATTTCTTCCGCGATCCCGAAAGGATCCCGCCGGAAAACCCCCTCGCGGTGCTGAGCCCCGCCGACGGGGTAATCACCCACATCGAGGAGCGTGATGAGCCAGACTTTATCCAAGGCCGCGCCTTGATGATCGGGATCTTCCTCTCCGTCTTCGATGTCCACCTCAACCGCGCCCCCTTCCCCGGGACGGTGCGTTTTATTAAGTATAAAGAGGGCAGCTTTCTGGACGCGCGCGCGGCAGACAGCTCCACCCGCAATGAAGCGAATTCTATCGGCATTGCCACCGCGCACCCCGAAGCCAAGAAGATGCTGGTCAAACAGATTGCCGGGCTGATCGCGCGCCGGATTGTCTGCGCTTGCGAGGAAGGCGCTGAACTCGCGGCCGGGGAGTGCGTAGGTATGATTAAATTCGGCAGCCGCACCGAGCTTTACCTCCCCGCCGAGGCCGCCTTTGCCGTGCAGGCCAAGGTGGGCGACAAGGTTTATGCCGGAACCACTGTCCTGGGAGAACTCAAATGAAGAACATCCATCCGCTACCCTCCATCCTGACCCTGGGCAATTTTGCTTGCGGTTTTGTCGCGATTGTGCTGGCCGCGCGTTCAATGGTTGAGGATAAAGCTATTGCCATGCTGCCGCTGCATCAAGGGCCAGCCGACCTGATTTATTTCGCCTGCGGACTGATCTTCTTTGCCATGGTCTTTGACGTGCTCGATGGCAAGGTGGCGCGCATGACCAACTCCGCCTCGCGCTTCGGCGGGGAGCTGGATAGCTTGTCCGACGTGGTGAGCTTCGGCATTGCCCCGGCGGTAATCCTCACTACCAGTTGGATCCGCATTGAGCCTGACAGCGCACGCTGGTGGAGCCTGGTCCTCGGATTCGGCTTCATCTTCGCCGCCTGCGCCTCCCTGCGGCTGGCCAGGTATAACGTCGAGATGGATGAAACCGCCAAGAATTACTTCCTCGGCATGCCCACCCCGGCCGCCGCGGGAGCGGTGGTCAGTATGTTCCTTTTGATTCACCAGCCCTGGCTCCACGAGCCCCTGGCCGGCTTCCTGGGCGATATCCTGTTGATCAAGTTGATGGCGATTTACATGCTGATCATGGGGTTGATGATGGTAACCCGGGTTCGCTATGTGCACCTTACCAATATCTTGCTGGTGGAGAGGAAGCGCTTCATGCACTTTGTGATCGCCCTCTTCTGCCTTACCCTGCTGTTGCAATGGCCTATTATTGTGATCGCCATTGGCTTCAACTGCTACGCGCTCTCCGGGATTGTCGGCGAGCTGATCATCCGCATGCGTCGGCATCGGCGGCAGGAGACTTCCGGCAAGCGCGGGAAGAATATTATCAAGCTGCCGACCGGCGATACCTCCGACCCGGATGATGATCGCAACGTGTCCGGCGAGTAACCAAGCAGCAAGGGCAAGTATAAGCAGATGAAGCAACCCGAGGTTAATCTCTCCGAGTTATGGTATGCCGACGGGCTGGCCTTTGAATGCCAGCGCTGCGGGCGGTGCTGCGGCGGCGCGCCCGGCTCGGTCTGGATGACCGCTAAGGATATCAAGGCGATTGCCGCTCGCCTGGGCCTGACTGAAAAA
>JAFGNG010000048.1 GCA_016927125.1 Planctomycetota bacterium
CCACCCAGCGAAAAAAATCCGCTTCCCTCGGGGGAGTGAATTCCGGGCAGCTTACCATGTTTACCCGCCAGTTCGCCACCCTGATTGAAGCGGGTTTGCCGATTGTCCGCGGCCTCAAGATTCTTGAAGAGATGCTGCCGCCCGGGGTGCTGCGCAACGCTGTGATGGATGTCCATGACGACGTGGAGCAAGGCTCCCAGCTTTCCGACGCCCTGGCCAAACACCCCAAGGCGTTTGACAGCCTGTATGTCAGCATGGTCAATGCCGGGGAAATGGGCGGCGTTCTGGATAGCATTCTCGCCCGCCTGGCGGAATTCCGTGAAAAATCTGAGAAGATCAAGAAGCAGATTATCGGCGCGATGATCTATCCCGCCGCGATTATGTGTGTCGCGGCCGGTATTATGACCGTTATCATGATCGTAGTTATTCCTAAGTTCCGAGAGATGTTTGAAAGCATGGATGTAGAGATGCCGGGCATGACGATCGCCCTGCTGAATCTTGCCGATCTGCTTAAAACCTATTGGTATTTGATCCCGGGTATTCCGTTCCTGTTTATGTTTATTTACCGGGGTATTAAATCAACCAAGGGCGGGCGGTATGTGCTGGACGTGATGTTTCTGCACCTACCCATCTTTGGGTTGATCATCAAGAAAACCGCGGTCAGCCGGTTCTGCCGGACCCTGGGCGTGCTGACTGCTTCCGGCGTGCCGATCCTCGACGCCTTGTCGATCCTGCGCAATTCCGTTGGTAACGCGGTGGTGGAAGAGGCGGTCGGGGAGGTGCATAATTCCATCCGGGAGGGCGATACCATTGCCGACCCCCTAAGCCGCAGCAGCGTCTTTGACCATATGGCGGTCAACATGGTAATGGTCGGCGAAGAAACCGGCGAACTGGATAAGATGCTGATCCGGGTCGCCGATATTTACGACAACGACGTCGATGCGATCGTTGCCGGCATGATGGGACTCTTGGAGCCGTTCATCCTGATTGGCCTCGGCGGCGGCGTCGGCTTCATTGTGATCTCGCTCTTCCTGCCACTGATTTCGATTATGGAAAACATCGGCTAACCGCCAGGGCTTTATTAAACTTAAAAACCCCCAGGCCGGCGCTATCATTAGCGACGGCCTGTTTTACGTCTGCCGGTTAAGAGATTTCGGTTCGGTCAAGTCAGGCTAATATCTTCCGCCCTTGCGTTTGCCCCGCTTCTTCTTTCGCTGGGTAGGTTTAGGCGGCGGGGGAGGGGCTTCTTCCCCGGGTGCAGATGCAAGCGGGGGCAGGCCAAAGCCCTGCGCGACCACAAAGGTTTCAAAGCTCTCCGCGCGGCTGGCAGGGGGCTTGTAAAACTGCGCTTCGCGGAATTCCTTCGCCACCAGCATCAGCAGTTCCGGCGCCTCTGGGCTTTCAAAGATCTTGGCGACGAAATGCCCGCCTTTTTTCAGTACCTTTTTCGCCAGGTTCAAGGCGTTCTCGGCAAGCGCCAGGCTGGCGGCCTGGTCGGTGATGCGGATACCAGAGGTGTTCGGCGCCATATCCGAGACCACGGCGTCAAACCGCTTCGCCACGGGCGCGAAGTCTTCAGGCCCGCAGAGGATAATATCTTTTTGCAGAATCATAGCCATTTTTTTGACCGAGGGCTTGACGGGAGTAATATCCACCCCGGCGACCGCGCCCTTCTCACCCACTACCTTACGGATCAGCTGGATCCAGCTCCCCGGGGAGCTGCCGAGGTCAAGGACGGAATCACCCTTTTTGAAGAGCTTGAACTTACGGTTCATAGCCTCGAGCTTATATACCGAGCGCGCGAAGTAGCCTTCGCGTTTGGCCTGTTTGAAGAAAGCGTCATGGAGTTTGCGCATGGTCAACTATCCGGTTTAACAGCCAGAGATTTTATTACCCCTCCACCCTTTCGCCCAGTAGGGTCAGGGCAGTGGCAGAGGTAATTTTTACCAGGATTTCCTCCCCGATCAAGGTTTCACGCTCCGGCGAGGCCAACGGAACCGGGAAAGTAACGATATAATTGGTCCGGGTCCGGCCAGTCATCCTGCCGGGATCTTTATGCGAAATGCCCTCCACCAGGATCTCTGCCATACTGCCGACCAGGGCCTGGTTGCGTTTTTCCGAGATCTCCTCCTGGGTCTGGAGCAAGGCTTGCAGGCGGCGGTTTTTCTCTGCCAGAGGGACATTATCCTCCACTTCAGCGGCCTTGGTTCCCGGCCGGGGAGAGTAACGGAAGGCGAAGATGTTCTGGAATTCCGCCGCTTTGACAAGCTCCAGAGTCGCCAGGAAGTCTTCCTCGGTTTCTCCCGGAAAACCCACAATAAAGTCCGAGGCGAAGGCGATGCCCGGCACCCGCTCGCGGCCGATTGCCAGAAGCTCCCGGTACTGGGCGCTGGTATAACCGCGCCGCATGGCCTTCAGGATTTTATCCGAGCCGGACTGCGCCGGCATATGCAGGTGTTCGCAGACTGTCGGCAAGGCGTTCATCACTTCAAAGAGCTCCGGGGTGATTGCCCTCGGATGGGCAGTAATAAAACGCAGCCTTTTCAGCCCTTTAATTCCATCAACCACCTGCAAGAGCTGGAGCAGGTTCAAGGGGGGCGTCAGGTCCTGTCCGTAATTATCAATGCTTTGGCCTAGCAAGGTTACTTCGACAGCGCCGGTTTCCTGGTCGCTGACAATTTGTCGAATTTCTTCCACCACTTCATGCAAGGGCCGGCTCTCCTCCCGCCCGCGGACATATGGTACGACGCAATAACTGCAAAAGTTGTTGCAACCACGCATTACCGCTACCCACGCCTTCGGCCCGCCGGGATGCAGATGCCTCGGCAACCGCCCGGTAGCGGCGAGCGGCTCCTCTGCGATTGCTACCACCGGCCCTTCTTCCGCTTGTTCCAGAAGTTCGCCAATCCGGTGGAATTGCCGGGTGCCAATCACCAGATCGATCAGGGGATACTGGCTGCGCAGGGTTTTTCCCATCCTCTGCGCCATGCAGCCCATCACCCCAATCAGGAAATGTGGTTCAGATTGTTTCCTCTCCGCAAGCATCCCGATATGGGATAACACCCGGTTTTCAGCCTGTTTGCGTACCGAGCAGGTGTTGTATAACACCGTATCCGCCTCAGCGGGCGAATCAACCAGATTATGGCCAGCCTCTTGCAGGGACTGGGCAATCAGCTCGCTGTCTAGTTTGTTCATCTGGCAACCAAAGGTAATGATATGGACCTGGCGATGGCCTGTTTTCATGGTAAAAGTCTCAAAGAAACTGAGGGTTTATTGGAAAAGTATTATGATCCAGAAATCACTCCCGGGCATGATACCCCAGCTTACGCGCTTACGCAACTTCTTTTTAATCAATCTATTACAGATTAAATTTAGAAGATTGGACCAATTCTGGCATGGCTGACCCCATCTCTGTAATGCAAAAAAACCTCTTGACTGTACCAAATACCTGCGTAAAGTTGTTTGTCTTTGCGAGTAATTGTTCTCGTTATGGGAGCTTTTTTTTGTTTTATATAGCTTAGAGGCTGGTTTAATCGCCTCAGGTTAATTGGAGATCTACAACCATGGCTGTGCCGAAAAGAAGAAAGTCCAAGGCTGCGAAACTGTCTCGCCGGACGCATGACGCCTTGACTGCTGCCGGAACCTCTACCTGCAGCCGATGCAATCAGGCGAAGCAACCTCACCGCGTATGCAGCAATTGCGGTTTTTACGGGGACACAAAGAAGATCGAGGTTAAGGGGGCGTAAGCCAGTCATAACCGGTGTGGGGAAGGCTTCACCGGTTTTTTCCCTTTTTAAATCTTGGGAGGATGGAAGGACATGCGCCTTGCCATCGATGCCATGGGCAATGATAATGGCCCCTACCCTATTCTTGAAGGGGTACGGAAATATCTTGCCCGGGATAAAAAAAGTCAGATCATCTTAGTAGGCCATGAGGACAAGATTCGTCCACTGCTTGTCGAAACCAGACTTGTAGATAATGACCGGGTTATAATCCGGCACGCCCCGCAGGTTATTGAGATGGAAGACAAGCTCTCGGCCCTGCGGGAAAAGCGCGACAGCAGTATCGCCAAGGTAGTGGAGCTGGTAAAAACCGGCGAGGCAGACGCCATGGTCGCCCTTGGGAATACCATGGCGGCGGTTGCTACCACCCGCATGGGTCTTAAACACCTTGAAGGCGTACACCGGGCCGGGATCGCCGTGCCGATGCCTTCGGTCTGCGGGGTCTGCATTGTCAATGACATGGGTGCCAACATCAACTCCAAACCCAAGCATCTCTATACGTACGGGGTAATGGCCTCTTCTTACAGCCATTATGTCTTGGGAGTAGATAATCCGCGCGTCGGTCTCTTGAATGTCGGGGAGGAAGAGGTTAAGGGCTCGGATATACTCAAGGATGCCTTCAGCCTGCTCAAGAATGCCCCGATCAACTTCATCGGCAATGTCGAGGGGGGAGACATCTTTAACGGCAAGTGCGATGTGGTGGTCTGCGACGGCTTTGTCGGCAATGCCGTTCTCAAGGCCAGTGAGGCGGTCGCCAGCACCATGGGCATTATCCTGCGCAATGCCATCAAGAGCTCCTGGCTCAGTATGCTGGGCGCAGCCCTGGCTAAACCCGCCTTTAAACAACTTAAGCAAGCGGCAAATTATGATCAATACGGCGGCGCCCCGCTCTTGGGTGTAAATGGCGTCTGCATCATCGGGCACGGGCGCAGTAATTCTACCGCGGTGATGAATGCGTTGCGGGTAGCGCATGAATCAGTGGCACACCGGCTCAATGAGCATATTCATGAGGCACTCTGCCAGACAAATTTCGCTTTAAACGATAATTAATATTTCCGTTGCCCGGTTATTTCCGGGCAGGAACCGAAATGCGCCTGTTCGATTCTTAATAACAGCAATCTGGAATAAGTGTTATGGTTTTGAAGGCGCGTCGGTTTTCACTTTGGTAGAACAAAATTAATAGAAATCCGGATGGGAACAATAAAATGGATAACACAAAGATCGCAGCTATTCTGGGGACGGGCCATTATGTGCCTAAGAAGCGCCTGACCAATGCTGATCTTGAAAAAATCGTGGATACCAGCGATGAATGGATTGTAACCCGTACTGGGATCAAGGAACGCCGGATTGCCGCCCCCGAAGAAGCTACTTCCGATCTGGCTGCCGAAGCGGGCAGGCGAGCGCTGGAAGCGGCCGGGATCAAGGCGGATGAATTAAGCCTGATCATAGTGGCTACCGTTACCCCTGATACCAGCTTTCCTTCCACCGCCTGCCTGGTGCAAAAGAAGCTAAATGCCGGACAGGTTCCCGCCTTTGACCTTGCCGCGGCCTGCTCCGGATTCCTGTACGGGGTGGAGCTGGCCAGGCAGATGATCAATACCGGTTCGCAGAAATATATCCTGGTAATTGGCGCCGAGGTCTTGACCCGGATCACCGATTACGAAGACCGGGGCAGTTGCGTGCTCTTCGGTGATGGCGCAGGCGCGGCGGTAATCGGCCCCGGCAAGGTTTCGGGACATGGGATTATTGACTGCATTATGGGTGCGGATGGCAATTTCTCCGAACCCTTGGCACTTCCCGCAGGGGGTTCCAGGTTGCCTGCCAGCCATGAAACCATTGATGCTCACTTGCATTACATGAAAATCCAGGGCCGGGCGGTTTACAAATTGGCGGTAACCCATATTGTTGAAGTGGTCAGGGATCTTTTGGCTCGTAATCAGATTGATCCCAAGGCAATTGGCATGTATATCCCGCACCAGATGAACCTGAGAATCATGGAAGCTGCAGCCGATCGGCTGGGGATTACCATGGAGCAGGTTTATGTAAATATTGAAAAATACGGTAATACCTCCGCGGCCAGCATCCCCATTGCCCTTGATGAAGCCGTGCGTAATGGGCAGGTGAAAAACGGGATGGACATGGTTTTGGTGGCCTTTGGCAGCGGTTTAACCTGGGTTGCTAGCTTGCTGCGCTGGTAGGATAAAACTATAAAAACATACTGCACCATAAATAATCTGAAATTATTTATTTTTGCAGTAGGTAAGGGGTTGCAGTTTTTTGGGTATATATATTAAATGTGCTTGGAATTAACCGCGTAACCGGGGGTTAAGACAATGAGCTTCAAGGGTAAAACGGCAATTATTACCGGCGCTGCGCAGGGAATTGGCGAAGCCATAGCCCGTCGGTTGGCCGCCAGAGGCGTTAATATTGTGCTCTGGGATGTCCAGCAGGAGGCGGTCGAGGCTACCGCCAAGGAGATTACCAAGGAATCCGGGGTCAAAACCCTTGCCGCGGTGGTTGATGTCGCGGATAGCGTGGCGGTCGACGGGGCGCTCCAAGAGGCCCTGGAAGCCTTCGAGAACATTGATTTCCTGGTCAACAATGCCGGAATCACCCGCGACAATATTATTTTACGGATGAAAGAAGAAGATTGGGACCTGGTTTTGCGGGTAAACCTCAAGGGCGCCTTTGTTTGCACCAAGGCAGTAGCCCGCCGCATGCTCAAGGCCCGAAGCGGTCGGATTGTCAATCTGGCCAGCGTAATCGGCTTGATGGGGAATGCCGGCCAGGCCAATTATGGCGCCAGCAAAGCGGGGATTATTGGCCTCACTAAGTCCGCGGCTAAAGAGTTTGCTCCCCGCGGAGTTACGGTCAATGCAATCGCACCGGGGTTTATCCGCACCGCCATGACCGATGCCCTGGATGAGGAAACCCAACAGGCCATGCTCGAGGTCATCCCCCTGAAGCTCTTTGGCGAGCCGGAGGACGTCGCCGGGGCAGTGGAATTCCTGCTCTCCGACGCGGCCCG
>JAFGNG010000006.1 GCA_016927125.1 Planctomycetota bacterium
CGGTCCCAGCACGTAGAAGGGCGCGCCGTGGCAGGCCGTCTTCTGGAGTTCAATCTGCGCCTTGATTTCATGAAGCGGGACATGCCCCGGGCCTTCCACAATCACCTGTACATCCGCCTCCCGTGCGCGCAGCACCAGCTCGCCGAGGGTATAGAGTTCCTCGATCTGAGCGTGGTCCCCAGCATCGGCCAGGCAGCCGGGGCGCACCCCGTCGCCGAGAGAGATGGTCAGTTCGTATTCCTTGGCTAACGCCAGGAGTTCATCGAACTGTTCATAATAGGGGTTTTCATTGCCAGTATTGACGATCCAGTTGGCCAGCACCGAGCCCCCGCGTGAAACTACCCCCGCCGTCCGGCGGTGTTGCCGCAGGAGTTCCACGCAGCGCTTGGTCAGGCCGCAGTGGACGGTTACGAAGTCGATCCCGTCCTCGGCGTGCAGGCGCACGGCCTCGAGCATCTCCGTGGCGGTAATGCCCTTGCCGTTACGCTTCTCCCGCACGCAGTTTGCAATCACTTCATAGATCGGCACGCTCCCCAAGGGTACCGGGCAGTTCTCCCGGATCGCGGCCCGTACCTCGCGCGGGTTGCTGCCGGTGGAGAGGTCCATCATCGCGTCCGCCCCTGCTGCAATGGCGACGCGCAGCTTTTCCAGCTCCTTGTCAAGGTCGCAGACATCCATGGAGGTGCCGATATTGGCGTTGACCTTGACGCGCAGATCCCTCCCGACCGCGCATGGCTTTGCCAGTTGATTGCGGTTGGCACAGGGGATCGTCGCCGTGCCGTCGAGAAGGCGTTCGAGTAAAAACTCCGGCGTAACCTGTTCAATTTCCGCTGTCCGGCGCACCAGTTCCGGGATCTCCCCGGCGCGCGCAAGTTCTATGAGTGACATGCTCTTCTTCCTCTATTATCAGCCGCAAGCTGTTAGCGCCAGTCTCGCGTTATCATCCGGCTAGTAAATTTTTTAAGCCTTATATTCGAGCGCGGCAGAGATGAAAGCCTGGAAGAGCGGGTGCGCCTGCACCGGTCGGCTTTTGAACTCCGGGTGTGCTTGCGTGGCGACAAACCACGGGTGATCCGCCAATTCTATAATCTCCACCAGGCGGCTGTCCGGGTTGGTGCCGCTGATGACCAGCCCATGCTTCTGCAGGGTCTTCACCATCCCGGGATTGACCTCGTAACGGTGGCGGTGGCGTTCGCGCACAATCTCCGCGTTATAGGCCGCGCGCGCCTTGGTGTTCTTCACCAGCCCGCAGGCGTACTCCCCGAGGCGCATGGTCCCGCCCTTGGCCATTACCTTCTGCTGCGAATCCATCAACGCCACGAACGCCTTGGAGAGGTCGCCGATGCCTTCCTCGTCAAACCATTCCGCCGTGATCGCGTCTGCCACGCCGCAGACATTACGCGCGTATTCCACGACCGCGCATTGCAGCCCGTAGCAGATCCCGAGGAAGGGAACCTGGTTCTCCCGCGCCCAGCGGATCGCCTCCATCTTGCCTTCACTGCCGCGCCGTCCGAAGCCGCCGGGAATCAGCAGCCCGCCGACGCCGTCCAGGATCTTCTCCGCGCTCTCGCGGGTGACCTCCTCCGCCTCGATCCGGCGGAGCTTCACTTTCACGTCATTAGCGATCCCGCCATGGGCGAGCGCCTCGTAAATCGACTTGTAACTATCGGTGAGCGAGGTATATTTCCCTACCACCGCGATCTCCACGCTTCCACTCGGGTGCTTGACCTTCTCCAGCATGGCCTGCCATTCGCTGAGGTCGAGTTCATTCAAGGGCAGGCCCAAATGTTTACAGGCAATCTCGTCCACCCGCTGTTCATGGAGGAGAATCGGCACCTCGTAGATGGAGAAGTCCACGTCCTTCTCGTCAAAGACATGCTCGGTGCGCACATTGCAGAAGAGGGCGATCTTGCTCTTGGCTGATTCCGTCAAGGGCTGCGTCGTCCGGCAGATCAGCATATCGGGCTGGATGCCGATCTCGCGTAGCTTCTGCACCGAGTGCTGCGTGGGCTTGGTCTTGATTTCGCCAGAGGCCTGCAAATACGGGATGAGTGTCATATGGATATAGAGCACATCCTCGCGCGCGCGCTCCAGGGCGAACTGCCGCAGGGCTTCCATAAACGGCAGCCCCTCGATGTCTCCGACCGTGCCGCCCAGTTCAATCAGGATCACGTCCACGTCCGGCGATTCCAGCCGCAGGAAGCTTTCCTTGATCGCGTCGGTGATATGCGGCACCACCTGCACGGTCGCGCCGAGGAATTCACCGCGGCGTTCCTTGCGGATAACCTCGGAGTAGATCGCGCCGGTAGTGATATTCGACGCCTTCGACATGGGCTGGCCCACGAAGCGCTCGTAGTGCCCGAGGTCGAGGTCGGCCTCCGCGCCGTCGTCGGTGACGTACACCTCGCCGTGCTGGAAGGGGTTCATCGTGCCGGGGTCGACATTGATGTACGGGTCCATCTTGAGCATCCTCAGGCGCAGGCCCCGGCTCCTCAGCAGGAGTCCCAACGACGCCGAGGTCAGACCCTTACCAAGGGAGGAGACCACGCCGCCAGTAATAAAGATGAATTTACTCATCGCATGACCCCGTTACACGTTGCCTTAACTAATTAACTTTCTCACTGTAGCTCAGGCTCTCCAGCCTGTGAGTCTTTTGGTAGTGACCCCAGGTTAGAGAACCTGGGCTACATCCCCTTACCGCTTCGATTATATAATTAGCGCCACCTGTGGCAAGAACTTAAAAACTTCCAGCCACGCCGGTTTTTCCGCTTCAACCTTATGCAATTACGCAGGTTAGATAATCTGATTTCGGGAGTGCTTCCGGGCGGAATGTAAAAAAATATTTTCCCCACCCCCATTTTGACAGGCTGTGATAAAACAACACCCAAGCTCGCTTCTTCAGTACGAATAATGTTTTACCGGATTAGGGCGGGGATGTCAAGCATGTCCGCTGAAGTTCACCGCAGGTGACGAAAGAGGATATATCCGCTGTAGCATTGGCGAAGGTGGAAGGGGTGGAAAGAAGGCAGGAGATGGGAGTCAGGAGAGTTTGGGTGACGCACCCGTGTACGGGTGCGCGCCGCCTTGTCCGCCAAAGCTTATTGAAACTAAATGACTACCGGCTAAAGCCGGTAGGTTTGCGGGCTGAAGCCCGCTCCGGCGGACTAAACCGCCGACTGAAGATAATGCGGCTGAAGGCGGTAGTTTTTACTACTTCCCGCCTTCGGCGGGCTAAAGAACATCTTGGAAAATAAGCGAAGGTGGAAGGCGCAAGAAGCAAAATAGTTAATACCCTGCTTCCTGCTGCTACGCAGTCCACCCGTGCATCGGGCGGGCCACCCGCCGCATAATTAATCCCAGATTCTTTCTCTTTTACACATAACAACTTACATAATTATGGTTTTTTATTTTTAATCTTATTTGACAATCTATCTATCAGGGGCTAACTTAACAATGGAGAATCAGTTTGCTGCATACTTCCATTTTAGGTGATGAGAGAGGGGGTACAATGAGCCGTTATTATCCTGTTATCATTGGTCTGTGGCTTGCTACCTCGATATTGTTTACCGGGAGTTGGGCATTTGCGGATGAATTGTTGTGTACCCTGAGCGGAGACTTTTATAGCAAGGCCTGGGTTTCAGAGACATCCTCCGAAGAGCCTGTGGGTGAGCATACTCCGGGCGATGCCTCTGCCGAGATCAGCGAATCCAGCGATCCCTATTGGGAGATCTGTGAAGTCTCTACCAAGAATACCTTGCTGCCTCATGGAATCTTTTCTGACTTCACTTTTTACCTTACCCGAGTTTTCCCAGATGATAATGGGAATACTGGCGGCGGGGGTTGTGATGTGCTCTTTATCGGCACCTTCGAGACACCGGCGATCGGTGCTCCCGGCGGGGATGACATTCTCCTGACTGTTGCCGGTCATCTTTTCGGACAGGGAATGGGATGGTCATTGATCAATTCTATGCACAATGATTTTTTCATCACTGCCACCCCCGACTCGCCTATCCCCCCTCTCGATAACGCCGATGTTCCTTTTCCTCTTTGGAGCATCTACCCCCCCTTCCCCCCCTATCCCACCGAGCCGCCAGTGGTATTATTGGAGATGAACTGGGATCTCGAGGATCCTGATAACTATGAGAAAGAGAGCAGCTTGCTGCTCGAAGATGGGCAAACCTATTTTCTGCACTACCATTGCCATGGCGATTTCTTCGGCGAGAATGCGGTTGATGCTTATACCAAAGTTTGGAACGGTATCAGTTTTACCGCGACTCCAGTCCCCGAACCAGGCACGGTTGCGCTCATCCTGTTAGGTGGGATAGGTGTCTTGCTGCGAGGACGGCACCAGCGGTAAGTCAAAACCATTTTGAGGAAGGTGGTACCGATAGCTCCGCTATCAGGGTGGCTACTTGTCCGCCGTAGCAGGAAGCCGCGAAGGTGGAAGGCGCAAGAAGCAAAAGAGTTAATCCCCTGCTTCCTGCTGCTACGCGCTCCGTCGCCATAGCGGCTTTGGCGCGTCGGAGACAGCCCACCCGCCAGCTTTCCCGTTATTCTTCCGCGAATTTTGTTTCTTTTATTGTTTTTAATTCCTGTCGCAGTTGTTGTACCTCATCGGCAATTTTACCCAGTTCCAACCGCGTTTTTCTTTGTTCATCTCCTGCTGTTTTAAAATATTTAACCGCTCGTATCAGAAAACTTACAATCAGAACAAATACACCCACATAAACAAACATAACGAGAAATCCTAGAGGCGCAACCCCTAGTTTGGTTGTTGCATTTGCAGCTAATACGATAGGATTCATCGATTTTTCCTTTCTTTTTCTTTCTTAGGATCAACTTTTTTGGATGCGAGCCAAGCATCAACATCAGCCCGATCAAAGCTTATATTCTTTTTGCTTAATTTTATATAAGGTGGACAATCACCGCTGGCGATGTACTTGTAAATCGTTCGCTTGGAAATACCCATATAAAGCGCTAAATCGTCAATTGACATTAATTGCATAGGCAAACCCTCCTTTATATTCACTATTATATCATTATATGCATTAATATGCAACTTAATTCTCTAAAAATCCTCCTGTTTTCTCCTGGTGGCCCTGATAGAGTGTAATTGGTGTGATTATAGCGAGATGAAGGTTAAGATCTCTGTAGGGGCACAGCGTGCTGTGCCCGAAAAACATTATGGAATGGGCACGGCGGCCTCCTTCGTCAAAGTAGCTTTAGCTACGGCGGCTGAACGCTGTGCCCCTACAACTTTAATCTACCGCAACTTATCCACATCATAATAGAAGTGGCGCCAAGTGTCCTGATCCTTGAATTTGCCATGAATTGGTCGCCCGCCCTCCCCTCCCTCCGGGAGGGGATTGATGGGAGGGGTTACTAACCCTCACCCTGCCCTCTCCCAAAGGGAGAGGGTTAATAATATTCACCGCAACTTATCCACATCATAATAGAAGTGGCGCCAGGCGTCCTGGTCCTTGAATTTACCTCGGCCAATGGCGACTGCCAGCATGCGCTTGGCGGCGCCAAAGCGCGATAACATGCCGAACTTGCGGCAGCAGATGGTCAAGGGCCCCTTGAGGTTGACGAACTTCTGCCCGCGCGCCTTCGCCAACTTCTTCAAGCGGAAGGCGAATTCGACATCCTCCGCCGCGTAGTACTCTTCATTAAATCCGCCCAGCTCGATAAAATCCTTACGGCGCAGGTAAAACAGCCCCGCGCCGATGCCCGTGACCCAGGCGAAGGTATGCCAGATCCCGAGCGCGAAGCGTGTCTCCAGATTCTTCAAATCCACGTCCGCGTCGCAGCCGCCGCCGATGATCTTCTCGTCCGAGAGGTTGTGATAAATCTCGCAGAAGAGGTTTTCGGGAAAGAGCGACTTGTCCGAATCGACGAAGGCGATGAGCTCACCAGTGGCTGCCTTCGCCCCGGCATTACGCACCGACGCCATCTGGTGGCGCTCGGTGTAGCTCACCACCTCGCAGTCGTACTCCCAGGCGATCTCGGCGGTGCGGTCGGTGGAGTCGTTGTC
>JAFGNG010000049.1 GCA_016927125.1 Planctomycetota bacterium
ATGGCGGCATAACTCGCCCGGTAAGCGGCCAGGCGGTCGGTTACCGCCTGGGAGTCAAGCCCGGCGGCAAGGATTTCAGCCTGGGCTGCTTCGGGAATCTTCAAATTATTAAGATGGGTAATGCTTTCCAGCTTGAGCGGCGCTTGCCGACGCTCCAGGTCTGCCAGGGCGGCTTGCAGTTGCTTTGCCAAAACTTCGCGGCGCTCCTGCTGGCCCGCAGCATGCGTGGCTTGTAATTGTTTAGACGCGGTTTCCAAAAGCTCTTTCGCCTTGGTTTCAACCTCGCCCAGACAGGAGATTTTAATTCTGCCGCCGGGGCCGCCGGGTTGAATCGCAAGGTAAGGAGATTTATCCAGCAGGGCATCGCTTGCCAGAGTTTCTTCAGAGAGCAGCGCCACCTGCAGACTAAGGGGCTGCTCGCTCGCGGGATGCCTTAGGAGGGGGCTCTCGGGTTGCACCGGGATCAACCGGTATTCGGCTTCGGCCAGATAGCCCGGCTTGACCTCGAGATAGACCCAGGCAAAGGCGGCTGCCAAGGTAAGGAGAAAGCAAAAGATAATCCGCCCGCGGTAGCGCTGCAGCAGGCTGGCGCCGGGGGGCGGGATGAAAGTTGGCGGCGAGCTGTAAACCATAGGTCTCAATCCTGTAAGTTTTCCCGAGAGCTTATTTGCTTACTCCAGCTCCGGACCCAAGGGCGCAATGATCCGCTTGAAGAACCTGGCCAACCGCACATCCGCGGCCGAGGGAACAAAGATAATCTGCCCCTGGCGCAGATAGGGATCGTTGCCGGTCAAGCCTTGCTGCAGCGCTGCCTGGACATCAATAATACGCCGGGTCGGGCGGCTGCGGTGCGGGGTAATCAGGTACACCCGGTTCATCTCGGCAAAGCGCTTGGCCCGATAGCCCGTACGCATGGGCGTTTCGGTTTCCGCGCGGATTTGTTCCTTCATGCTCAAGCCTTCTACTGCGTTGGCGAGGGAAGCGGAGTTGGCGCGGAAGACAGCTTCGCTGACGCGGATTTCATTAGCCCCCATCGGGTAGCGGCCGGGGTTTTTGACTTCGCCGAAGATGTAATAATAATTGCCGCCGGCATAGTCCAGGCGGAGCTTGGTCAGGTAGGGGTCCAACGCGTAGGCCTGCAGCCGTACCAGGAGATCCTGTTCGAGCGCGTGCAGGGTACGGCCCCGGGCGGGGACGCTCTTCTTCACCAGGGGAAGTTCAATGCTGCCGTCGGTCAGGACAACCACAGTGCCGGAGAGCTCGGGGTGGTCTTCAACGTCCAAGGTAAGCTCGTCGCCAACCGCCAGTTGGTAGTCGCGCCGGCCGGCCTGGTCGCCGTAGGGACCGCCGTAGATCAATTGCTTGACCGGCAGGAGATCGCCCAGGTCGTAGGCGGTGGAGTCCTGCGCGACCGCACTGACCGGAAGGTCGCCGGTATTATAAACCTCGGCCGAGACCGGCCGGACTACCGGGATGCGGGAGATAGTCTCCGGCGGCAGGTTGGGATTCTCCCTGCCGGTATAACTGTTCTGCACTCCGCGGTAAGCCGGCATCACCGGTTGGACCGGGTCCACCCGGAAGGCAGTGCGGCCCTCTGGGGGTTCGCCAACATCGGATTCGATGCAGGAAGAAAGCAGGCCCGCAGTAATGAGGAGGGTAAGCAAGGCAAGGATTCGCATGATCTCTCTCCAAAGAAATTAAGCAGTTGCTTGCGCCGGCCATACGGATTATCGGACCGGAACCCATGCCTCGCGGGCACGGGTTTATTAGTTTTTATCGTCTGGCAGCGGGATTAAATTGACAGTTTTGTTTGGAGTTGTGGCGTTTTTCCATTTTTTTCGGATCCTGCCTCTCGCGCAAGGACAGATTCATTATCAGAAGGTGGGGGTGGTTAAAAGTCTTTTTGGCAAGCGGTTTCGGAGGACAAGCCTCAAGCCGAGGGTTTATAATATTTATAACGCAATACAGCTAAATGAGTTATAATGCCGTTGTCAGGATTCCATGATTTCATGATTTCAATCCTCGGGATTTTTACATATTATTAAAACATAAGAACTTGGGCGAAAAAAATCTTTGCCGGAAATGGGTAAAAGGGGAGTAAATCATGAAACAGGCGGTGGTGCTCCTGAGCGGCGGGCTGGATTCCGCTACTGCCGCGGCGATTGCCCAGGGCGAGGGATATGCAATTTGCGCCCTGAGTTTTGCTTATGGCCAGCGCCATGCGCTTGAGTTGGCTGCTGCGGAAAGGTTAGCCAAGTTTTTTAAGGCAGTGGAACATAAGGTTATAACAATAGATCTGCGCGCCTTCGGCGGTTCGGCGCTCACGGCTGAGATCGCGGTCCCGGAGGGTGGGGACGCGCAGGGGATTCCCATAACCTATGTGCCTGCGCGCAACACCATCTTCTTGGCTTATGCCCTCGCCTGGGCGGAGGTGCGGGGGAGCCGGGATATTTTTATCGGGGTGAACGCGGTGGATTACTCGGGGTACCCCGACTGCCGCCCGGAATACATCGCTGCCTTTCAGAAGCTGGCAGATCTCGCCACCCGCGCGGGGGTGGAGGGGCGAGGTATTACGATCCACACTCCCTTGATCAGTTTAAGCAAGGCGGAGATTATTAAAACTGGAATCGCCCTGGGGGTAGATTACTCGCTGACGCGGAGCTGTTATAACCCGGACGAGGAAGACCGGGCCTGCGGGGCTTGTGATTCCTGCCGCCTGCGACGGAAAGGGTTCCGGGATGCGGGCGTAGAGGATCCTACTCGATACCAGCATTAACCCTTAATCTTGTGTTAGTTGTAATGGGAACGGCTTGCCGTGCCCATTATAACTTTTTTGCCCAGGTTAGAGAATTTGGGTTACATCTTTTGGTAGCACCGGCTCCCCAGCCTGTGGTGATCATCGCTGGTTTGAATTATACTCGCACGGCCTTGCCGGTAGATGCCGCCTTGGAGTTGTATCGCCGTAGTAGTGGGTTGACCTTGTTCTTGAGGAAGGCGTCAACCTGCTCGGGCGCGCGGCCGATATAGCGGCGCGGGTCCAGCAGGGCTTTCCACTCTCCCTTGATCTTCGCAAAGGCGGGATCGGCGCTGAGGCGATCCAAGAGATCGTTCTCGCCGCCTTCAACCTTAACCACTGCCGCCGCGGCCTGGGAGTGGATGCGGATTTGCTCGTGCAGCTTCTGCCGGTTGCCGCCGGCGCGGACCGCGGCCATAAGAATATCCTCGGTCGCCAGGAAGGGCAGCTCCGCACGGAGATTCTTCGCAATCACCTGCTTGTAAACCACCAGCCCGTCCGCGACATTGGCTGAGAGTTCGAGGATCGCGTCGGCCGCGAGGAAGGCCTGCGGCAGGCTGAGGCGGCGGTTGGCGGAATCGTCCAGGGTGCGCTCCAGCCACTGGGTCGCGTGGGTGAAATTGCTGTTAAGCGGCATAGTCATGACAAAGCGCGCCAAGGCGCAGATGCGTTCGCAGCGCATGGGATTGCGCTTGTACGCCATGGCGGAGGAGCCGATCTGCTGTTTGCCGAAGGGCTCTTCAATTTCCTTGCGGTGGGCCAGGATCCGGATATCGGTAGCGAATTTGTGCGCGGATTCGGCGATTCCCGCCAGGGCAGCGAGGATCTGCGAATCGAGCTTGCGGGTATAGGTCTGGCCGCTGACGGCGATGCTCTCCCGGAAGCCAAGCTTCTTCACCACCAGCTTGTCGAGGCGCTCCACCTGGCGGTGGTTGCCATCGAAGAGGGCGAGGAAGCTTGCCTGGGTACCGGTCGCCCCCTTGATACCGCGCGCCGGCAGGCCGGTAATGCGGGCCTCGAGCTCCTGCAGGTCCAAGAGAAAATCCTGGAGCCAGAGGGTGGCGCGCTTGCCGACGGTGGTGGGCTGCGCGGGCTGCAAGTGAGTGAGCCCCAGGATCGGCAGCTTTTTATATTTCCGGGAAAATCCGGCCAGGTTATTGATTACCGCCGCGGTCTTCTGCGCCAGGAGTTGCAGCCCTGCGCGTAGGATCATGAGATCCGCGTTGTCGGTGACATAACAACTGGTCGCGCCGAGGTGGATAATGGGCGCGGCTTTCTTGGCCTGCTGGCCGAAGGCGTGGACATGGGCCATGACATCATGGCGCACTTCGCGCTCGCGCTTCTCCGCTACCTGCCAGTTGATCTCGTTGGCGAATTTCTTCATCTCCGAGATCTGAGCCTTGGTGATCGGCAGGCCCAGTTCCTGCTCCGCCTCCGCCAGCGCAATCCAGAGCTGGCGCCAGGAGCGGATTCGCTTCTCCATGGAGAAGAGCTCGCACATCTCCCGGGAGGCATAGCGGGTTACGAGTGGATTCTCATAAATATTCCTGGACATGGCTCCCGGCTTTCTAAGCAAAAGATTTATTCTTCTTCCTTGTCGTCTTCATCGCTTTCATCGTCTTCGGGTTCATCGCTGTCTTCTTCCTCAGGGGCTTCGGCCTCGATTTCTTCGTAGTCCTCTGCGGGGGTTTCTTCGTGTTCCTCGTCACCCTTCTCGACTCTATCGGTCTTCGATTCCCTGCCGCCAATGAAGCGCGCGACCGCGGACACGGTATCATCCTCGTTGAGAGTTATGACCCTCACACCCTGGGTCGCACGTCCGATAATGCGGATGCCTTTAACCGCGGTCCGGACCACCATGCCCTCGCAGGTCATGATCATGACATCATCTTCTTCGGAAATGCTCATGACTGAGATTACATCCCCGGTTTTTTCAGTAAGTTTCATATTTACCACCCCCTTAGCGCCGCGCTTGGTAAGGCGGTAATTGTCGAAGTCGCTGCGCTTGCCGAGGCCTTTTTCGGAAACGGTGAGGATCGCCGCATTTGGCGTTTCCGCCAGGAGCGAGACTACCCGGTCGTCCTTGGCCAGCTTGATGCCGGCTACGCCCCGGGCCGGTCGGCCCATGGCGCGGACATCGGTCTCCCGGAAGCGGCAGGCCTGGCCCTTCTGGCTGGCCAAGACCAGGTTCTGGTCGCCATTGGTAAGAACTACGCCGATCAGCTCTTCACCCTCGTTCAGGTTGATGGCGCGGATCCCGCCCTTCATCGGGCGGCCGAAGGCGGAGAGCGCGGTTTTCTTGATAATGCCCTGGTCGGTAGCCATGACCAGGAAGCGGGTGTCGTCGAACTCCCGCACTGGGATCATGCTGGTGATCTTTTCCTCACTGCCGATGCTAAGGACATTAACCAGCGCCCTGCCCTTGGCGGCGCGCCCCATCACCGGGATATCATACACCTTGAGCCAGTAAACCTGCCCCTGGTCGGTGAAGAAGAGGATATAGTCGTGGGTGGAGGCGACGAAGAAGTGTTCGGTAAAATCGTCGTCCTTGACCTTGATGCCGGTGATGCCCTTGCCACCGCGGCCCTGCTTGCGGTAGTTGTCAACCGGCATGCGCTTGATATAACCGCCGTGGGAGATCATCACCGCCATCTCCTCCTCGGCGATGAGGTCTTCAATCGTGATATCCTCGGCCGCGCCGGTAATGCGGGTGCGGCGATCTTCGCCGTAGCGGTCGATCATCTCATACGCGTCTTCGCGGATAATGTCATACACGAGCGCCGCGTCGGCGAGGATGGCGCGGTACTGGGCGATCGCCTTTTGCAGGTCATCGAATTCCTTCTGCAAGGTTTCGCGCTCCAGACCGGTCAGCCGCCTGAGCGGCATGTCGAGAATCGCCTGCGCCTGGCGGTCGCTCAGCTCGAAGCGCTCCATCAACTTCGCCTTAGCGGTGGGAACATCCTTGGCCGCGCGGATAATGGCAATGACCTCGTCAATGAATTCTATCGCCTTGAGCAGTCCTTCGAGGATGTGAGCGCGGTCCAAAGCCTTGTTGAGCAAGTACAAGGTGCGGCGGCGAATCACCTCGAAGCGGTGGTCGCGGAAGCACTCCAGCATCTCCTTCAGGCCGAGGGTGCGCGGGCGGCCGTTCACGAGCGCAATATTAATAATGGAGAAGGTGCTCTGCAGCGGGGTTTGCTTGTAAAGCTGGTTGAGGACGATGTCGGGATCCTCTCCTTTCTTCAGCTCAACACAGAGGTTGATGCCGTCGCGGCCGGAGTAATCATGCAGGGCGCTGATGCCGGCGATGTTTCCGGATTTGACCGCGTTGGCGATGCTCTCGATAATCCGCACCTTGCTGACCTGGTAGGGGATCTCGGTGACAACAATGCGCTGGCGGTCTTTCTTGCTGGTGGTTTCAATATGGCAATGCCCGCGCACGGTAACGCGCCCGCGGCCGGTGCGATAGGCCTGGTAGATGCCGCTCTGTCCGCAGATCAGTCCGCCGGTCGGGAAGTCCGGACCCTTGACAATTTTTATCAGTTCGTCATTGCTGACCTCCGGGTTGTCGCAGAGCTTGATCAGCGCCGTGCAGATGTCCTTAAGGTTGTGCGGGGGGATATTGGTCGCCATGCCAACCGCGATGCCGGTGCTGCCGTTGATCAGCAGGTTGGGGAACTTGCACGGCAGGACGGTCGGCTCGGTGGTGGTTTCGTCGTAGTTGGGAACATAGTCGACCGTTTCCTTGTCCAGATCTTCGAGCATTTCCTCGGTGATCCGGCTCATCCGGGCCTCGGTATAACGCATGGCCGCGGCCGGGTCGCCGTCGATGGAGCCGAAGTTGCCCTGCCCGTCAACGAGCAGGTTGCGCATGCTCCAGGGTTGCGCCATCCGGACGAGGGTATCATAGATCGCGGCGTCGCCGTGGGGGTGGTAGTTACCCATACAGTCGCCGACCACCTTGGCGCACTTGCGGTATTTCGCCCGGTGGGTCAGGTTGAGGTCGCGCATGGCAATCAGCACCCGCCGGTGGACGGGCTTCAAGCCGTCACGCACATCCGGCAGCGCGCGCGCGGTGATCACCGACAACGCGTAATTCAGGTAACGCGCTTGCGCGGCCTC
>JAFGNG010000050.1 GCA_016927125.1 Planctomycetota bacterium
AAATAGTACTAAAATTGCTTTTCTATCTATCATCCAGGCTGTCCAGCTCTCCCAGATGGTGGATATCACCCCAAGTGTCAAGCCGCCACCTGCCCGCGCTGACAGTGAAGGTATTGATACTGGCATTGAAGAGCGTGAAGGGGCGGGGAAGCTCCAGTGGGAATCCCACGGTATACCGGAAGAGGCTATCCAGGATCCCACCATGGGTGACAATTACAATGCTCTCCCCAGGATGACGGGCAGCCAGTTCCTCCGCGCAGGCAGTCGCGCGCTCATACCTTTGCCGGGCGCTTTCCCCTTTTGGAATAATATAATCGGGATTGCCGACATTGAACTCGGCGTTCTCGTGTGGATACTTTTTCGCGAACTCCGCTTTGGTTAACGTCTGCATAATACCGAGGTGGCGCTCCCGCAGGCGTGGGTCAGTCAATACGGCCAAGCCGATGCGTGCAGCAATGATTTCCGCAGTCTGCACTGCCCTGCCGAGATCGCTGCTGTAGAGCACGTCGAACCGCTTGCCGGCAAGTGCTGAGGCAAGTGCCTGGGCTTGCTTTACCCCCACCTCGGTTAGCTCACTATTAAGCTGCCCCTGCTGCCTGCCTTCAAGGTTCCAGACGGTTTCGCCGTGGCGGATGGCAGTGATTTTAGTGGGGGTTGGATTTTCCATAATCTTTTTCCATTATTTTTTACTGCAGATAAAATTTCTAAAAAATCTCGAATAGATCGTGCTGGGATTTCAGGATTGCCATACTTAACCTTGCTTAAACTAATTCCCCTTTAGCGATCATAACAACTTTGCCGCCGACAGATACATCAATTTTTCCCGCCTGGACTTCAGCTCTTAAATAAAGCAAAGAAGGTCTGCCAATTTCGTAGCCTTGTTCAACTCGAATATAAACCTTATCAGCCCCAAAATACTGATATTTCGATAAATAGCCTGCCAGGCAACTATTGGCGCTACCTGCTGCGGGATCTTCGGCAAAGCCGTAGTAATCGCAAAAAACCCGGCAATTGATCTGATTTTCCTGATGGTAGGTTTCAGGACAAAACCCCATGATCATTTTTGCTTCTGTCTCTCGGACTAAGGCAAAAAGCTTGTCTTTGTTGATTCTGGCTTGCTTGACTGCTGCCAAATTCTTTAACGGCACCAGGATAAATGGCAGGCCGGTGGATACCGATTGAATCGGAAAATTAGCATCCACCGCTTCGGGGGCAATTTGTAAAATCCTGGCGATTACCTCACGGTCGAAGCATTCACCAAACACTGGTTCCAAAGTTTTCATCCATAATATTTCACTGGCGCTATCGAAGGTCACTGGAATCCGGCCGGCTTTGAGATTCAAAACGATTTCAGCCGCGGGCTCAGTCTGAATTTCATTGCGGATTAGATATGCCGTGCCCAAGGTTGGATGCCCGGCAAAAGGCACCTCTGCTTCGGGCGTAAATATCCGAACCTTATAGCCGCCATCCTGCTGCTGTCCTGATATAATGAAGGTGGTTTCCGAATAATTCATCTCTTTGGCGATTTTTTGCATTTGCCGATCAGTCATCTCTGCCGCATTTCTGATAACGGCAAGCTGATTGCCTGCATATTTTTCCTCGGCAAAAACATCTAAAATATAAAATTGGATCGCTGCCATCTTGTTTTTCTCCTACCGGACTCTAGCACCTGTCCCCGCCGGCGCGTGGTCATGCTTAAAAGCAATATTCGCCAACCGTCTTATCACTGGGATCTCGCCAACGACTACAAATTCGCTTTCAGCTCTTGCAGGAGCTTAACCGTTGTCGCGATTACCATGTCGCTGCATTCGGGCCCGTAGCGTGACCAAACCACATTTAAGCTATTGCGCTTTCCCTGCGCGATCGCGGCCCGTGAAGGGATATAGCCATAAGCGTCATTGGCAAGCTCAATAATCATAGTGTGCTTGAAGGGCGAGGCTGCCTTGATCGCCATCCCGATTTCAACAAAGTATTCATACGGCAGGGTGATAATGGCCACCTCGTCGCTCAGCCTGAAGACTTGCACCTCAATCGGTAAGGTTGGGCTTTGGGGGCGTAGTCTTTCCAGTTCCAGGATATCATCCCGCCGGGTACTCATCAGATACTTCTCTTCGTTATACAGGTTCCGGTCGCTCCCGCTCATCGCCCAGGCGATCTCCTCTTCGGGAAAGCTCTTGAGCGGCACTTCGAAAACTTCGCGAAGCACTGCCAGAGAGGGGCGTGATTCCTCTGCGGTAGGGAGTTGCGCGAGGATAACCTCGGCGATGCCCTCGCCGTGGAAGGCGGCCGCCTCCGGGCCATCCTCCTGATCATTGCGCGAGACATCCACATGGTTGATATCGCCGCAGGCGCTCTGCCCGAAGATGGAAACAAAGTCCGCGCCAAATTCCTTCTCCAGAGCGCGTTGGATATAAACCGGATAATCCGCCGTGAACTTGCCAATCCCACCCATGGTGCAGACATGCAGGGCATAGGTGCTGACGCATGCAAGGGGTTGTTGGTCCTGCGCGTTATTGAAGAAGATAAAACTGACCTCGGGATCGATTGGTCCGGCGGGGCGGACAATCTTCGGATTCATCGACCCGGGGTTGTACTTGATCGAACCGTCCTGCATAAAGAACCGGCGGTTGAAGGCATGGCCCAGCAATTCTCCGCTCCCCGCCTTCAGGCTAACCGGGCGCAAAGCGGCCTGGGCGGCGACAATCCCCGAAATTATCTGGGGAGAGAGAGTTTTTGAAATCTCCGCGGAATATAACGGCCAGAGCATACGGCATAAATAGTGTTTAAAATCCAGGTAAAGCCGGTGATTAAGCTCCTTGACCAAGTCCTCCATCCGCTTCTCGTCCAGCATTTTCACCCCTGCCCGGGCCAAGAGTGGCGGCAGTTTTTCCGCGACTTGCGCTGCAAACTGGGTGGCGGGAATTTCAGTGAATTCCTGGGCGATCATCTTGGCCGTCGCGCGGGCATCTTCCCCAGGAGCCTGCTCCTCGAAGCCCGCCCCCGCTTCCTGGGATAAAATTTCTCCAACCACCCGCTCCAGAATGCCGGGATAGCTCCCGGGCGCCGGGTTTGCCGCCAGGTCATTGCTTAAATCATCGGCAAGCCGTTGGAGCGCGGTTTCTGGCAATTCCTCGCCCGCGCTCGCCAGCAAGGCGATGGTCAAGATCTCGGTTAGCTCCGCTGCCGTCTTGCCGGCTAATCTCTCACCCATGATCTTGCCAAGTTTATTCGACAGATTCTGATCTGACCAAATCCGCCGATCGCGCCCCTGATGGGTATGCGTTGCCGCAATCGCGATATTCTCGTAAGGGATCCCCAATTCGGCTTCGGCAGCTTTTCTGACAACCTCGGAAGTCTCGCTGAAGATCTGGCACCGGTCACATAGCACCAGAGCAGCCTTGACCTCCCCCTGTTGCAAGACTATCGCTTTGGCCAGCAAGGGATCAAGCGTAGGAATGCCGCCCGGAGTAATATCCACCACCGCCAATCCGGCGAGCATCTCTGCGAGGGGCTCTGCTGCTGCTGTCAGGCCGCTACCAAAGAGCAGCCCCAGACCTGCTAAGGCAATGATCACCAACCACAACCTCTTCATCTCTTCTCCTCCCAGCTTATTTGTAATTCTGTCCGATTAGTAGTATCGCGGGCAGCTCTC
>JAFGNG010000007.1 GCA_016927125.1 Planctomycetota bacterium
CCCATGCTTATGCCGAAGACGGAGTCTTCCACCTGCTTGTCGATACCCCAGACAATCCCGTAGATATCATATTCATACCCCAGGAACTCGCCGTCATTATCCTGGTCGGCCCAACTTCCCACGCTGCGGGCCCAGACGCCATAGCCGTCACCCGCATTCTGGGTCCGGGCCGGACCGGCCGGTCCCATCGGGCCGGAGCGCTGCTCCAGCATTGCGGTCCGGACTTCGGAGGTGCGTCCGGCAATGCTATTATTAATTGCGCCGGTGGTTGCCAGGCCTGCCTGGGCTACACCGGCCAGGACTTCGGGGCTCATCTGCTGCATTGCTGCGGCCAGGTCTTCCGGGCTAAGCAGGCTTAAGGTGGCTATAATATCCGCCATATCCCCGCTGCCCTGTCCGAGATCATTGATGGCTGTGGCCATGCCGAGCAGGTGCGTGGGAATGGTCGGAACACTCTGGAAGCTTCTGCGGTTGGCAATTAACATTACTGCCCCAGGATTGCTTGACACTGAAAAGCTCAAGATTGCGGTATCGGTGGGTTGGGTTATGCTGAATGGGGTGCTTTCAATATATCCCCCGGCCGCGCTGATAATAGTAAATGTGTAGCCATCGCCAATGTAGCCGTCAATACTGGGATGAATATTGGCGCCTTCGTTAGTAGCGCTACCGGTAATGTCCAGAAGGTCTGAGGTGCTACCTGAAATTTCCACGTTATAATGGGAGCCTTCTTCGAAAACGACATTGCCATCGATGGTGAGCGTGCCGATCGAGTTTCCGGGAGCGATAGTACCGCCGCTGTTGACAGTCAAGCCGCCCTGTGCCCCTACCCGGCCAGTACCGCTGAGGGTGCCGCTATTTGCGATCATAACCGTATTGGCTGTCACTACCCCGTTAGCGCGCAGGGTGGCGCTGAATCCGGCGCCTCCGACCGTAAGGTCAGTTGTGCCGGACGCTTCGCCAAAGAAATCGGTCGAGTCGTTACCGAGAATCAGGGTGCCCTGATCGACCGCCACCGTGGCCAGCCTGGTACCGGCGGAGTAAGCATTGCTGAAGAGCCAGGTGCCGCTGCCTTCCTTGATCAGACTGGTGGCCTGCTGGATTTGCCCGTCATAGGTCATGTCGCTGCTGCCGGCAAATGTGACCATATCGGTCCCGGCGTCGCCGAGATAGATATCCGCGTCCACTGCTGCATCAGTAATGGTCATCATGTCATCGCCGGCGCCGGTATAAAAATCCCCGGTGACGCTTAAGATATTGTCTGCTGAACCATTGCCGATGATGGCGAGGGTGTTGTTGCCGTCGCCAAGGCGGAGCGCGCCGTTGACAGTCAGGTAGCCGGCTGTGACGCTCAGGCTGACCGCATCATCATTAGCACCAGCCTCGATTTCACCGTTTAGAATCAGGTTATTAGCGGTGGCATTAAGGCTGAGTTGATTATCACCCGCCCCGAGGTTGATGCCGTTATTGCCCCCCCCCAGGGTAACCACCAGGCGTGAAGTTGCGTCATTGGCGGAGACGGTTACAAAGTCATCACCCGCCCCGAGGGTAAGGCTGCTGGCATCCCCATAATTGGAGGTTAAGAGCAGGTTACCTGCGCCGGTGATATTCGTGGTGTCGTCTTCATCTCCCAGGTCAACCGGGCCGGAGATTGTAATTGTCCTGCCATTATCAAGCACAATCGTCATGGTATCGGTGCCGGTACCGCCGGCGAGGGTGCCGTTAAAGTCGATGCTACCGGCACTGGCGTTGAAGGTGATGCCGTCATTGCCAGCGTCAAGTTCAAGACCATCTGCGACCATATCATTGGTAAGGTTCACGGTTAGGGAGGAAACGCTGTTGGTAGCTTGGACGGTGATGATATCATTGCCGGTGCCGACGGTCAGCGCGGTGGCATTCTTGGAATCAACCGCCAGAGTGCCATAACCCGAGATTGTCAAGGTGTCGTCAGCGCCACCCAGGTCAATCGCCTCTACTCCGGAGACTACCGAACTGACTGTAGCGGTACCGCCGGCGAGCGTGATGGTCATTAGATCATCATTACTACCCGCGGTGATCCGACCGTTGACAGTAGTGTCGCCGATCCCGGTAGTAATTGCGATAGTGTTGGTGTCCTCGCCCATAGCCAGGACGCCGTTAACAATCACTTCGCCCAACCCGGAATTAAGATTTGCCCGGTCATTACCGCCCCCAAAATCAATTCCGTCGGCATTGTCGTCGCTGGTGAAGGTTATGGTCAGGGAGGTGATGGTATTAGTACCGGTGGCGAACAGGGTATCATTCCCGTCGCCTGCGACTACCGCGGTATGGGCGGCTCCGTCCATGGCTAAAACCCCGAACCCGCCGATTACAATGGTATCATCGCCCTCCCCCAGGTTAATGGCGCTGGCAGTGGTTGCGGTTTCGCCGTCGCCGGTCAGGATAGAGTCTATGGTCACCGTGGTGTCGGCCACGTTAACATTAATCGTATCATCACCCACACCCATGAGCGCGCTGCCAGTCATCCTGATATTGTTGTTGGAGGCGAGAAAGCTCAGAGTGTCATCACCGCCGTCGAGGATCACAATACCGCTGGTATAAACTTCGCTGGAGGTGGTATTAAAATTAACCGAATCGTTAGCGGCTCCGGTCTGGATAGCGATCTTGGCGGTGATGGTGCCATAGTTATTGATGGTTGCTTGGGCGTCGTTAAAAAAGATCGCGGTAGCCCCTGCCCCGGAGTTGCTGAGTTCTCCGTAGATATCCACCTGCATCGCCCTGACGCCGCTGATTTCGATAGTGCCCTGTGCCGGGGCGAGGGAAAAAGCGTCTGCGCCAGCCCCGAGGACAATGGAGGTGGTGGTGGTTTCAGCGTTGGAATCTACGGTCAGCCAGCCAGCTACGCTGCTGGTGGTAGCGGTGATGGTACTGCCTGAGTAATACCAGTCACCCTCGTTCTGTTGCTCCGAAACCGCCATAAGCTGGCCGGAAAGGGCAAATAATAAAAGTGTGAGCCCAAATATAATCTTCTTAAAAATCTCAGCCTTGCTCATCATAATTCCCCCCTTGGTTTTTCTGCACTTTCAGGAAATTTATTCTTATTACTGCGAATTTTGACTCCTAAAAAGGGATCTTGTCCTGAATACAGAGGAACAGGACAAACAACCTTGTTTAGCTTACTTAACTTTAAAACCTGCTTTTAATCTTTCTTAACATCATTTATATTAATTAGTTATGTTAATAATTTTTATTAGTGCCATAACTGCATGAATAAGGTTATTTTGATTAGAAAACCTTCAATCTTTATCGGATTTTTCTTACAGAATCTTCACCTTAATAACCGTCTTTTATGGAGATAAACTTTGGTTTAATTGGAGTGATTGTCTTTGCAAATGGGTTGCTTGTTCCTTATCATACTATTCTGCGAATAAGTTATTCATAAAACCTGACAATAACCGGTGAGGCAGGTTAATCCAGACCTGGCCGTAACGTGGAGTTATCCAAGCGGGTTAGATATGACCAATCTCTGGAGTAGAGCATGGAAAATGACCAGATAGAGCCGATTAATCTTGCCGAAAAGATTGAAGATTCAGGCGCCCCCGCTGATTTCTTTGAAAAATGCGTGGGATACGGCACCACCGCCCTCCTTTTTATCTTGCCATTTATGCTGCATGCCAGGCTGTATGACGGCTCTTTTGTGGTAAAAAGGGCGGTAATTGAGATAATTGTGCCGCTGCTGCTCTGTTGTCTTGCGCTGAAGCTCTTTTTAAGTAAAAAAGCTGTCGCCCTCAAAATAACCTGGATGAGTCTCGGGGTGATTGCGTTCCTGATCTGGAACTGGTTATCAATCTCCTGGAGTTTGCACCGTTTCGAGGCTTATTTATCGGTGGTCAGGTGGACTGCCAGCATCCTGCCTTTCTTCTTGCTTGCGACCTGCAAGCGGAAGGAGCATTGGATCCAGCTCTGGCTGGGGGCGCTGGTTGCGGCCGCCATCGGGGTATCATTATTAGGAATCTACCAAACCCGCTTCTCTGGGCTGGACAAGCCTTGGCCGCGCGAATGCCTGTGGCCGCTGGGGCATATGCTGCTGCCCTTTGAACGCTGGATTGGTGGTGCGGATGAATACTTATGGTCCTGGAGCAAGTTTTACTGGCTGGTTAACAAGGTCCTGTGGTGCATTTATAAGTTTCTCGGACAGGCTGCATCGCCATCCTCCACCTTTATCAACCGCAATTTCGCCATGCACTTTGTCTGCCTTACCCTGCCGCTCTCCTTTGTCTGGATGCTCCGCGCGGTCCGGCCGGCCTCGATAGCCATGGGGCTGGTTGCACTTACTTTGAACTGCAGTTACATCTTTCGGGCCGACTCCCGCGCTGCCAGCCTGGCTTTCTGGGTAATGTTGGTATTCATTAGTGTGATTTTAGCATTAAACCACTTTTACTTTCGCAGCCAACGGCTCAAGATCGGTTTTAAGCGGATCTTTGCCTTTGCTATCGCGGTCATCGTCACCTTACTCATTACCAATGTTCTCGCCAATACCCTTAAACTAAAAAGCACCAGCGAAAAATTCGAAACCCTGTTTTCTTTTGATGCTTCGAAAAAGGAGGAGCGGGAGCTTCCTGTCTCCGCTATCGATAAAGCCAAGACAGTGGGAATTTATATGGATTTCACTAAAGACGCCATCGATGCTGATGAAGACGTGCCCCTGGCCCTGGCCCTGCAGCGAAAGTCCATGGAGGAACCCAGAATCTCAATGATGGCCAATACGGTCGGCATGATTCTGGATCATCCCTGGCGTGGCGTGGGCGCGGGCAATTTCCGCGCTTTTTACCCGAATTACCAGGGATTCTGGATCCGGAACCAGCACCTGGCTCTCGGTAGCCGACCGGAACACACGCACAACGACTACCTGCAAATAGCTTCAGAACTTGGGCTGATTGGCTTCGGGGTCTTCTTTGCTTTGTTATGCCTGGGGTTATGGATAATTCTCTCCCTGACCTTCCTGAAAATCGGTATCAAGGAGCGGCTGTTGGTCCTGACCCTGGGGGAATCTGCTTTTAAAGTTAACCGCCGCGACTATCTGCTGATACTCGGTTTGGGTACCGGCCTGCTCGGGCTGATGGTATTGATGTTTCTCAGTTTCCCCATGGACCGGGCGGTCCCGCCGCTTTTGTTGTTTCTCTTTCTGGGGATCCTGAACTCTTATTACCAACGGGCAAACCCGCAGGCTGCGGAAAAGATAATTGCCCTCCCGGTATTCTCTTACGGTTTAATCGCGCTCTGCTTGCTGGCTGCGTCAGTATGGATGGTTGATGAAAATATCAGGGTATTGAAGTATTCATCCCTGCAACAAAATTTACTGGAATATGAAAAATTAACCCGGTGGAAGCAATTGATCCCTGACGGCGTGGATGCGGGCAGGGCCCTGCCGCACGCAACCCGCCATCTCTTCTATCTCGGCCGGGCCTATGCTGAAACCGGAGAACTGCTCAAGGCTACCGAAACCATGGCAAAGTCCCTTGAAAGTGATCCCTATTCCGCGGTTTCACAAACCAATTGTGGCGTTATCATGGGCCGGAGAGGGCTGTTTGAAGAGGCGGCATACGAGCTTGGCAGGGGGGTGCGCCTGACGCCGGATTTTGCCCTCGGGAGGGTAAACTACGGGTTCTCCCTCTTTAAAATTGGAAAGATTGAGGAGGGCCTGGCTCAATTTCGCAAAGCTATCGCCCTGGACACCTCGGACAGGTACGCCTACATGCATCTGGGCAGAACCTTGAAGAAACTTGGCAGACTGGATGAATCCCTGGAGGTTTATCTGGAAGCAGCCAAGAACTGCCCCAAGGACCCCGTTGTCTACCATGAGGCGGCCAAGGAACTGCTTGCCAGAAAGAGGGTTAAGGAAGCCATCGAGTATTACCGCAAGTCCCTGGAGCTCTTCCCGCTCAACCCCAAGGCCTGCTTTGAACTGGCCAAAGTTTATGAAATGTTGGATATGCCTGACTATTCCAAGCAGCTTTACGAGCATATGCTGAAGAATATCAATCCCCATGATAAAATGGTTATCCAGGCCTTGCGGGATGTCAATAACAAGATCATACAGGCTGCGGAAACCAAAGCGGAATAAACCCGGATAGAATAAACCTGCCGCAGGCGTTTCCGGTGAGATCCAGGGGGAAATTACCCGGTTAGGTGCTTCAGCCAACCGATACGGCTTCCTCGGGGGTATGTTCGGCCCGGGGATGCGCCCGCGCGTAAGCGCCTTCCACTTCAGTCAAGGAGAGATGGGTATAGTTCTGCGTGGTGGAGAGGTTGCGGTGGCCCAGGAGTTCCTGCACCACCCGCAGGTCCGCACCCCGTGAAAGCAGGTGGGTGGCAAAGCTGTGGCGCAGGGTATGCGG
>JAFGNG010000051.1 GCA_016927125.1 Planctomycetota bacterium
ATGGGAGAAACTCCTCAAATAACCTGTCCTGGTATGACAAGAATATTAAATTTACCCAAGACGAAGCCCGGCAGCCTGATCTTGCCGGGCATGGATTTATAATAGATAACTGGCGCTTGGCAAACGCTTGGTTAATCCTCTTTTTTCTTATCTTTCAAGAGGTTGCCAAGTTTTCCAAGGACGTCGTGGTCCGGCACTGACTGTTCCTTGGCGGTGATGTTCTCCCGCTGGATAGCTTCGTAGATCTCCTTGCGGTGAACCGTCACCTCGCGCGGGGCGTCGATCCCGATGCGCACCGTATCGCCCTTGATATCGACGATTGTAATTTCAACATTATCGCCGATCATGATGGTCTCATCCTTGCGGCGGCTTAATACCAGCATGTCAGCCCTCCTTCGCCGCTGAGACTTTATCCGTCTTCTGCTCGCTGCCGGACATAAAGACCCGGTGGCGGGTGCTGTAATCAGGATTGACCAGCACCACCTGCATTCCCAGGCGCTTCTCGGAATTGAAGACCACCGGTCCGAGCAGGTTAGCGGTTACTTCATTGGGATCCTTGGGGATACAGAGGATCAGGCAGGCGACGGCGTCTTCGATATTATCAAGCTGGAGGGTTTCGAGTTCCTGTTGGCCGACCACCACCTGGTAATTCGGCACAATCAGGCTGGCTTCGCAGATTACAAACGCAATCTCGGGATTATCTACCGATTGCAGCCACTTGAAGATCCCCTCCTCGCCGCAATCAAAGATGATAAAGCGGGTACATTCCTTGAATCCCACAACTCCCTGTGGAAAAGTTATGGTACTGTCGTCCGGGACTTCGATCTCGCCGAAACGGCTGGTCATTACCTTCATAATTGCATGCTCCCCGAATACTGATTAATTTGCGCAACTCCCTGCGCAAGTGGCTGTTTGATGGTTAAGATTGTAAGGAACCTGTGAAAAGATTGCAAATGTAAATCTTTGCAATGCCTTAAGCTAATAAAAATCGCCTTCTTTCTCCACGGTTTGCCATAATTCCCGCAATTTCTTATCAGAAACCCGGCCGGAAGTGCCAAGTTTCTGGGCAAATATCGAAACCCGGTATTCCTCCACCAGCCAGCGGAAAGCAATGAGCCCCGGGGGCAGACAACCCGCCATGCCGTCGGGAATTGCAACGCTATTTTTTCGGAATTCCTCCAGTTTCTCCAGGCATGGCTGCCAGAAGGCCATTACCCGCTCCATCTTTCCCCGGTCCTTGTGCGGGGAACTGCGCAACTGCTCGAGACGCACCTCCATCGCTTCGAGATATCGTGGCATTTCAAAAAACTTTTCGAAGGGGGTCTCGCTGATAAACTCGGGATACACCATCTGCCGGAGCTGTTCGCGTAGATCCAACACCGACTCGGTGGGGAGGTTCTTCTCGGGCTTACGCAGCACCTGGTTCAACTCCAGCGCCTTGATCAGGATCTTGTCCACCGCTCCGGCCAGGTCATATGCGGCCTTGTGCACCGGTGCGCGCAGATCCTCGACATAGCGGTTAAAGACTTTTTCCTCACGGATTGAAGGGTTTTTGCGAAGAAAGACCTGGAAAATCGCCTTGTCGACAATGGCGTTCCTTAATTTCTCCGCGGTGGCCGTTGAGCCACTCGCCAGACTCTCGCCCAGGGTGCTGAAATACATCAAGGCTCGCTCGGAAATCGGCATGGAACGATACAAGCTCTTTTTATGCGGCGCAAGATTGATGGCAAAGAGCCGGTGCAACCCTTCCCGATGGACAACCCCCGCCCTTTTGGGATCCTCGTAGAGCCGGATGCTAACCGAGTCGCCTTCATCGCATAAGGCGGGAAACCCGTAACAGATAGAGCCGGACAGCCCCAGTTGCACCTGAAGAGGCAAATCTCCGAAATCCCACTTGGTCAGGCCTTCGCGCTCCCAGCGCCGCTTGTCCGCGTGTTGGAACTGCTGGATGGTGGCGTCTTGCAGGCTGGTGCGCAAAACCTGCAACTCCCTGCCGGTCTTCAGGATCCGGCCGTCCTTGTCAACCACTTTGAAATTCATCCGCAGAAATGCTGGAAGTTCATCCAGGCGCCACTCCTCTGGAGCAATCATTACTCCTTTAAGTTTGCGCAAAACCTTGCTCAAGGCAACCGGGAGCGGCTCCTCTCCATGGGGGAGCTTGACCAGACAGGCCTCCACGGTGTCAGGAACGGGGACAAACTCCCGCCGCTGGCCGCGCGGTAAGGCGCGGATCAGCATGGCAATCTTTTCACCCAGGAGCCCCGGTACCAGCCATTCAAAGCGCCACTCTTCGACATGTGCCAGTAAACCGACCGGCAAGGTGCAGGTAACCCCGTCCTCAGGTTCGCCGGGAGCAAAAGCGTATTTCAGAGGAAATTTACCGCTTGGGAGCTCCAACTCTAACGGAAAGCGATCAATGGTAATACCGTTGGGCATCTGGAGCTGGACATCCTCTCTCCGCATAAGCAGAAGGTTGGGATTGCCCTTAACCTCCTGATAAAACCACTGCTCAATCTCCCGTAGACTGCAAATCCCCTCGGGCAGGCGCTGTTCATAAAAATCAAAGAGCGCCTCTGCATTCACCAGCAGGTCATTGCGCCGCGCTTGATGTTGCAACTCGATTACCTCAGCGATTAATTTTTGGTTTGCTTCCAGGAAGGTGAGCTTCCTGCGGACATCCCCCTCGACCAAGGCGTGCTGGATAAAGATCTGGCGCGACTCCTCGGGAGCGATCTTACCATAATGCACCCGCCGGCGCTCCACCACCGGCAAGCCATAGACCGTGACCTGTTCATACGCCCGCACATGCCCGGTGCGCGCCTCCCAATGAGGCTCCGAGTAACTTCGTTTGCAGATCTCATGTGCCTGCTTCTCAATCCACTCCGGTTCAATTACCGCAACGCTGCGGGCGTAAAGGGCGCTGGTCTCGAGCACTTCCGCGCCCATAATCCACTTCGGCATGCTGTGGAATAGCCCCGAGCCGGGAAAGATCCGGAAGCGGGTGCCGTGCGCGCCGCGGTAATTCTTCTTCTCCTGGTCCGCCAGCCCAATATGGCTCAGCAAGCCCGCCAGTAAGGCGCGGTGCAACGCTTCATACGGGGTCGCTTTTTTGATTTGCGGCAGGCGTTTTCTGGCTATCTGCTTATGTAATCGCCGCATCTCCTCGGCAAGCTGCTCGCGGATATTGCGCCATTCGCGCATCCGCATATATGACAAAAAGTTCTTCTTGCAGAAGCGCCGGAGCTGGTTGTTCGACGGCAGGGTCCGGCGCGCTTCATCAAAGAAGCGCCAGAGCTTGAGCCAGCCGATAAAGTCCGAGCGGTCATCGAGAAATTCTTTATGGATCTGGTCGGCTTCCTCCTGCTTGTCAAGGGGGCGGTGGCGCGGATCCTGGATACTGAGTACCGCGACAAGGATCAAAACCTCCTCCAGGGTATTCCGCCGGTCCGCCGCCAGTAATATCCGGCTGAAGCGTGGCTCCAGCGGCAAGCGCGACATCCGCCGGCCCATTTGGGTGAGCACCTTGTTTTCATCAATAGCGCCGAGTTCCGCGAGTTCGGCGTATCCCCGGCGGACTGCCAGCGCTTCCGGCGGCTGGATAAAGGGGAAGGACTCCACCTCCCCCAGGTGCATGGACTTCATCTGGAGAATAACGCTTGCCAGCGAGGAGCGCAGAATCTCCGGATCGGTATAATCCGGGCGATCGCTGTAATCATCTTCGCTGAAGAGGCGGATGCAGACCCCCGGGGCAACCCGGCCGCACCGCCCCTTGCGCTGCTCAGCGCTGGCGCGGCTGATGGGTTCGATCAGGAGATGCTCCACCTGGGTCTGGAGGTTGAAGCGCCGGACGCGGGCGGTGCCGGTATCAATCACGTAGCGGATGCGCGGCACGGTCACCGAGGTTTCGGCTACGTTGGTGGAGAGGATAATACGCCTGGCCTTGCCGGGATGGAATACCTGGCGTTGCTCCGAAGCAGTCAAACGGCCGAAGAGCGGCAGGATCTCGGTGTTGGCAATCCTTTGCCCGGTAAGCAGATCCAGGCATTCGCGAATAGACTGCTCGGAGGGGAGGAATACCAGGATATCATGCGCGGGGGCAGATTCGTCTTTGGTCTTATCCGGAGGCCCAGAGTCCTCCGTATAAATCTCTTTCACTGCCTCGGCCACGAGCGCGGGGAGATCCGGGTCATCATCCCTCTCGTCGGGCGGGCGGTAGCGCAGCTCCACCGGGAAGGTGCGGCCCTCTACCCTGATCACCGGGGCCTGGTCAAAGAAATCTGAAAACCGTTCCACATCCAGGGTTGCGGAGCTGACAATCACCTTCAGGTCAGGCCGGGTGGGCAGGAGCTGCTTGAGGTATCCCAGCAGGAAATCAATGTTGATGGTGCGCTCATGCACCTCATCGATCATGATAGTGTCGTAGGCCAGCAGTTTCCGGTCATGGTTAATTTCGGAGAGGAGAATGCCATCGGTCATGAACTTGATGCAAGCATCCTTGTTAATCTTGGATTCAAAACGGATCTGGTAGCCCACCGGTGAGCCGACCGCCCTGCCCAGCTCTTCCGACACCCGTTCGGCAACGCTGATCGCCGCAATCCGGCGCGGCTGGGTGCAGCCGATCATGCCCGCGGTTCCCCGGCCAAGCTCCAAGCAGATCTTGGGGATCTGCGTGGTCTTGCCGGAGCCGGTTTCTCCGGCCACAATCACGACCTGGTTTTCCTGGATAGCCTTGGCAATCAACTCCCGCTTGCCTGAGATCGGCAGCTCTTCGGGAAAAGTGATTTCCGGCAGAGGTGTTTGATTATTCTTCTTGTGGGCTTTTTCAGGTAAAACCATTGCGTAAGCCATTCTTAAACCAGTGGAAAGTATGGAAAGCTCCCGTCAACTTCTGCCGGTATTTCCAGTCTTATTATAGCATTACTCCTGGCAAATTAATGCTTTAAAAAACAGGTTTCAAAGCAGGTGTTGCCGGAGCGTAATGATACTGTCCCATAATAAAATGTTTCTGTAACTTTATATCACGCTGGTAAATATACCTCCGGTTGAAGCTGAAACTGGAATTTTATCGGAATCAAACCTAGAGTCCGAGGTCTAGTTGCGGAAAAATCCAAATCCTGAAAGCGGTTAGAAGGAATAGCACATAACCTTAAACCTTTCAAGTTTTTTCAGTAGTTGTCGATGATAGTAATTGGACTTAACGAATTCTAAAAGCAAGGGATAGAGGATTTGATCATGATAAAATTCAGCAGGTTTTCTTTTTGTTTCCTGGCGGCAGCCGCCTGGGTCAGTCTGCTCTTTACCGCGACCTCCGGTACGGATGAGATGGATTACCATATCCGCACCAGCGAACGGATTCTGAATGGTTCCTACGTTTCCCCGCGTTCAGCCGGCCTGGCTGGCAGTTACGCGGCATTGGAGCAAGGCGCACACAGCACCTATACCAACCCTGCCGGCCTCGGCAACCTCAGTAAACCCTCTATCTTTCACAACCTTTATTACGAAAAGGTCGGTGAGGGCAATTACGACACCGGCTATACCACCATCACCATCGGCGGGGCGGTGCATATTAACTCCCTGCGGCCGGAATATTATCCCCGCAGGGAGATGGGCAATCACGGCGTGGGAGTAGTTTATTCGCACACCTACGGCGGGGCCGATGGTAAGTACGGAGCGGATTATAATACCAACAACCTGGCGGTTGCCTATGGCCGCTCCTTCAACTATGGCAGGGTCCTGGCGGGGATGCGGCTCGCCTACCAGAACACCCATGTGGATGAAGAAAGCTGGAACAAGGTAGATTTCGGAAAGGTTGATTTCACTTCCGGAATCCTGGTGCGCCTCAACCGCACCCTTACCCTCGGCGGGGTGTTGACCCTGGGCGCGGGTGACGCCGACAGCGACCTTACCGGGTATGGCGATGGCAGTGTCTCTTCCCGGGAGATCCGGATGGGCCTTGCCCAACAGATGTCGGAATGCTGGCTCCTGACCGGCGACCTTGCCTTCCAGGAATGGGAGTTGAAAGACGATGAACCCGGATTCCTCCCCAAGGAAGAGCATGACTTAGTTCGTTTTTCGATCGGCTCCGAACTGGAGTTGCGGCCGGAGCTGCTCACCCTGCGAGGTGGTATCTTCATTGTCAGCGATGACTGGATTGGCACCTTCCAGGACCGGCGGCAGGATCGTTCGGAAACCTACACCGGCCTCTCCGGCGGCGCGTCCTGGAAGTGGTACGAATGCTCCCTGGAATATGACGCTAATATCACTACGAACGGGGATTTCGGGCATTATGCCTCCCTGCTGATGGATTTCTAAGTAACCTCGGCGCAGCGCGTGTCGGGCGCTTGGGGATGTAGAATAGGGTTCGGGCTTGCCGAACCCTATTTTTTTTGCTAAATTCAATCCCTGACTTTGCCTGGGGTATTCCCCGGTTACACTCCCAAAGGGAAGGAGAAAAACATGGAGATGAAAGAACTTGTCACTAAGACCCGCAGCTTCAGGCGCTTCCAGCAGGAGCCGATTGCTGAAGCAACCTTGCGCGAACTGGTTGAACTCGCCCGTCTTTCCCCTTCCGGAAGTAACCTGCAACCGCTGAAGTTTATCCTCTCCTCCACCCTGGAGAAGAACGCGCGGATCTTCCCCTACACCGCCTGGGCCGGGTACCTGGCGGATTGGGACGGTCCGGCCGAAGGCGAGCGCCCGAGCGGTTATATTGTTATCCTGCTCGACAAGGGAATCAGCCAGAGCGCGGGCTGCGACCATGGCATTGCCGCGCAGAGCATTGTCCTCGGGGCGATGGAGAAAGGCATTGGCGCCTGTATGATCGGCTCGCTCAAGCGTAAAGAACTGGCCGCTGCCCTTGCGATTCCGGAGCAATATGAGATTCTGCTCGCGATTGCCCTCGGCAGGCCTCTGGAGAAAGTGGTACTGGAGGAGGCCGCGCCCGGCGGGGATGTGAAGTATTACCGCGACGAGAATTCCGTCCACCACGTCCCGAAACGCCCACTGGCGGAATTGATTTTAAAGCTATAGGGATATTCTTCTTCAGTCTAACCGCTCTCCCCGTTCTCCGCGGAGATCACCAATTTCAAGAGTTCGCGGTGTTCACTGGCGCGATGCCAGCGGATAAAGAATTCCTCCAACTGTTCGCGGAGTTCCTTGGTGGGGGCGTAATTATAAATCTCCGCGCCGATGTGCTTCATGACCCCCCGGTTCTCCAGCTTCTTCATTATTTTAGCGGTTATCCTGGGACTTTGGTGCAGCGCGGCGGCCAGCCTGGAAATCTGCATTGAGCTACGCTTGCCGGAAATGAAGTAATTGACAAGATCCACTGCCTGGCGGCTGGGCAGGTAGGTGTGGATCAGTTTTTTGAGCATTTCATCACTCATCCCGTGTCTGGGATGCGGCGCTTCCTGCTTTTCCCGTAATTTCTTGAGACGGAGGATCTCTGATTTATGCTTGGGCGGGCCCTTGGATTCCGTCCGCGGATAGAGCGAGGAAACCCTCTGCCTTCTCGACGGCAGGCCGGGAATGAGATCATTCTCGGAAATCCCTACCTGCAATAAAGCCCTGGAGAGCGAGGGCATTTCCCCGAAGAAGCTGTCGATCTCGGTCAGGCAGAGCATATAGTTGATGTCGTGCGGCACATCGGCGAGGATCAGGTGGCCATTGGCCGCTTCGATCATATCGTGCGCTTCAATGAAAAATCCGATGCCGGTACTCAGCACAATTTTGGTATGTTCCAAGCCCATGATTACGGTATGGCAACCGCTGGAGATGATGCCGGCGAGTGACTGGAACAGCACCGGCACGGTGTTGTTGTCGATGTAGCCATCGATTTCAAGGACTACAATATCCTGAAATGAACGCAGGTGGACATTCATGAGCCCCCTCCCGGTGGAAGTCATGAAACCATGCAAGGTTGTAAAATATTCTCTGCCGTGTTCGCGTAAAAGCTATCATATGGAAATTTCACAACAATGCAAAATAAAAGAAGGAGTATAGGGATAGTCGATTAGCTGCTGGAACCAAAGTTCAAACGGCCTTGGCCAGACCCTGCGATAACCTCACAGTGGCCGAACCAGCCGCGCTTCTCGCCCAGCAAGAGATTGCCATAGGTGCCGTCATATCCCAACGGCCAGAAGGAATATTCACCCGCGCGCACCTGCTTGACGGCCTGGATAATTGCCGGATCACCCAGTGTTTTCACTGCCTGTAAGGCATCCTCCTCCGGCATTGCCCAAAAGGCGGTTTCATTGCCTATAACTTTTAGAAGCTCTTCATACAAGGCCACCACCTTCTTGGAAGCGGGGTTCTTTACCCCGGTGGCGGCCGCCAGCACCTCGACCAAGGGAATCATATGCATGAAGGCTTGTTTCGGCTCTACCATCTCCAGGGTGCGCGGCTGCCCCTGGATCCTGGAGAGC
>JAFGNG010000052.1 GCA_016927125.1 Planctomycetota bacterium
GCCGCCGTGCCAGCCCTATCGCCCCAAGCGCCAGGAGCGCCCAGGTGCACGGCTCCGGCACCGCGGTTAAGACCAGGGAATGCTCGAGGAAGGCCATGTCGAAGAAGATATCATCTACACCACCTTGGATTAACACGTCGTCAAATCCACCGGTATAGGAATCAAAGGTCATAATCGTGAAGCTGTCGCCGACCGCTGGCAAGAAGGTGTCGAGGATGATTTCCAAGGTCCCGGCAAGGCTGGCCGCGCCGGTGATCACCAACTGGTCATACAGGCTCGGATCGGTTCCATCAATCTCGATCTCGAGGATCCCGCCCAAGGTTTGCTCATAATCCCCGTCGATAGTAAGAATCCCCGGAGATTGGCCCGGTCGCACCGTGCCGCCGTTTAATAGGTTACCGAGCACGCTGCCGCGACCGCTCAGGCTGTCAGTGCTGCCGAGGGTCATGCCCTGCGGGGCCTGGATATTCTCGCCGTCCGGCACGGCAAAGGCAGTACCGGACTGGTCAGTAAATTTGAAGGCGTCGATACTGAAGGCCTTCTGTGCGAAGGTGCTCGGGTTGTCCCAGCAAATCACCTTCAGCCATTTGATCCCGGGCAGAAAGAGGTCGACCGAGGTGTAGGCGCCGCTGGGGCGGTAACCCTTGCTGTAAATTACCACCTCGTTGCCGTTAATGTCGTCACCATAGGCGGTCACATACGCGCCCTCCGACCAGCCGGAAGCAGCGGCCCAGCAGATGTCGAAGCCGACATAACTGGTCGGCTCGAAGTTGTTAGCCGTGTCCACGAACCAGGCGCGCAACCCATAGTCGGTGCCATTGAAATAACTCGCATACTGCTCGGCCATCACCAGTGAACCGGTCGCGGGGCCGACATAGGGAAAATCGGTCGGCGCTTTAGCGTAAATCCGCCGCCATGAACGGTCGAACTCCGCGTGACCAGGCCGGTAGCTGGCGTTGCGGAGCTTGACCCCGGCGTTGTCCGGCAAGGCGCTGTTGACTGCATAGTTGTCCGGTTCCAGGCTGATGAAGTTGGCCTGCGCCGTCGCCGCCAGCAACCCCACCAGCGCCACCAGACAGAATACTCTCCCGATCCTGATGGTAGCAAATAACATTATCTTTCCTTTCCGAAAACATTTTTTTACATTAAACCATATGTTACAAATCTTCCAATTTTAACCCTACACTATTTTAAATATCGCCTCTGCCATTACAGAGGCTTTATGGTATTTATGCTAAATAAATTAACTTATCACTGCCCTTTGTAAAGCAGGGAAACCCTCAAACAAGCAGGAAAATTGCTTGTTTAATCCAGCGATACACAATTAACCGTCCCAAATTGTTGTAATTAAATTTTGTATTATTAAAGATTGTTTGTTAAGTTTTGGCATGGAAAAAGGCGAAAAATATCAAGAATATGCATATATTAATAATCTTAACATTAATATATTAAAGGCTTAATACATTGTTATTCAAAATAATGGCTTGATGCTTTATTCCGCCTTTGGAGGTTATGTCTGTGGCTGTATTGTTACCTTCCTCGTAACTGGTTTTCAACAAAAGGTTATAATGAAAACCTCGACCAAAAGATAAATGCCCAGGATATTTTATCCAGAGCATTTATCTTGTTTAGGTAGTATGCCATAGGCAGCTTTAGCGTACTATAGTGGTCCACTCGTTACCGGCTGCCAAGCGGCACTAAAAGTTATCAAACCTGTAACCTTCTGTCAATTAGCCGGTTACCGCAGGACTACTTTCGCGCGGGTTTGATGTGGTTACAACTGCTAAAGCAATTCACTGAATATTAGTTAGGCTGTTTGCATTGTTAAATAAAATAACAACTTGCATACTTTGCAGCCGAGGAAAAGTATGCAGGTGTAGAGATATTAAGTTGTTTATTTTTTAATTATCAAAATAAAACCGCAGAGCAGACGGCTGCACTTAATTATCAAGAATTTTCTCGGCTTCTGTTTGATCTACATCCATGATATATTTAATGCCGCTAATATTTGCAGCTTCTTGAGTAAGAGAAGCGAGATCGTTTCGCTCGATAAATTCAAGTGCGAATTTTCTGCTGCCAGCCATGAGCTGGCGCAAGCCCTGGGCGAGACGCTCGTAATAGGTATAAAGCCCCAGCGCGCCGGCCGGAAGCCTTTCAAACTCCTTGTTTCCTAATTCTTTTCGCAACGAACTGGCAGTAACAAAGATTTCATCCCGGGAATTGCCGAAGCGCCCGATATAAACCGGGATTTCATTACTATCAATACTCCTACCGATAGTTTTACCAACCATAGCTGCGGCAATGGGGGCGCGGGCCATACCCACCAGCTTGACAAACGGCGCACCCAAAGCCAATCCTTTGAAAATTTGATCCTCAAAAGTGAATCCTCCCGCCACCGCCAAGGCGGGAAGATATTCGCCCTTGTCGGATAAGCGTTTGGCATATTGATATAACAAAGAATGCAGTTCAACCGGGGGTACGCCCCATTCGTTCATCATCCGCCATGGACTCATGCCGGTCCCGCCGCCTGCCCCATCGACGGTGAGGAGGTCCAATTTGTAACGCGAAGCGAATTTTATCGCCCTTGCCAGATCTGCCGGGCGATACGCGCCGGTTTTCAGGAAGATGTATTTTGCTCCCGCTTTGCGCAATTCATTCACCCGTTTGGCAAAGTTCTCCTCCTCCACCATCCCGACACGGGAGTGGCGTTCAAACTCCTTAAATGCGCCCCGATCAAAAGCCTTGATTACCGTTGGATCCGTAGGGTTCGGTAGAACGATATACCCGCGCTCGTATAGCAGTTGGGCTTTCTTCAAATCCGTGATTTTAACTTCACCGCCGATATCCTTGGCCCCCTGCCCCCACTTTAACTCAACGCATTCTACCCCGAGTTCGGCAATCGCATATTCCTGGACGCCTAAACGAGTATCTTCAATATTTGCTTGGACAATAATCGCGCCATAGCCGTCACATTGGTTATCCTTGAAGAGATGTACCCGGCGCTTGAGATCCACCGTGTCCACCACACGGCCTTTTTTAATTACAGATTCTGGATCCATGCCAACAACATTTTCTCCAATAGTTAAACCGGTGCCTGCCAGAGCAGACCCAATAGCCAGACCTTCCCAATTATTCTTAGCGATATTTGTCGAGCCAATGCCAGGAATAACCAGAGGAAGATGGAATTTCAATCCCTTATCATGACCAAAGGCTACGCCAAGATCCACCGCCGGGAAAACCGCTTTATCACTGTCAGCTTCGACGCCTTTTGCCCCGACTGCGGTCCCCATAATATTGAAATGCGAGTAATCAACCGGGTACGTCTTTTCCGAGGCGGTGGTAATCACGCCGAAGGGCTGCGGATAAATCACTTCATGGCCGCGATAGGCGGATTTACCGATCTCGCACATGCCGATGCAACCGTCTACACAGGTAACGCACATGCCAGAAGCTGGAACCACAGAGCCTTCCGTGCGGTTTTTGGTTAAGGTGGCGGCGGTGGCGTTAATTTTTGAGAAGGTCACTGACATGGTAAAAACTCCTTTTTGAGTTCAGTCTTTCCTGATTTCGCATGCAACACAAGGATCCATATAACACATCATGTCCTCGAAGCTTGATTTCTCGAGGCATGGTGGAGACAGATTAGCGCACCCCCCACAGATTGCCTTTTCCGGTTCCATATAGGTGCAGCGAAGCTGGCAGGCCGGGCAGACATACATGCAGCCCCCGCATAAACGACATTCCTCGGATTTCATATCGAACGGAGTGCCGATGCTCCGGTTTTCACCCCGGTTGCGAAAGCCAATGGCCTTGGCCATCATCTGCTCTTCGCACATCCGTATGCATAGGCCGCAGAGGATGCAGTCTTCATGTTCCTGTCGGAACCGTTGTTGGCGCACGTCATGTGCCGAAGCCAAGTCCTGGATAACTTTCGACTGCGGGCAAGACGCCAGGAGCAATTCCAGAACCATTTTCCTTGCTTTGACCACGCGCGCTGAGGCAGTGCGAACTTTAAGCCCTTCTTCAACCTGGTAAGTGCAAGATGAAACCAGCCTGGCTTTGGGGCCCTCACCAATTTCAACCACGCACAAGCGGCAGGCCCCATAGTTAGAAAGCCCTTCCAGATGGCAAAGCGTGGGAATTGGAAACCCTAAATATTTCGCTGCCTCGAGAATGGTAGAGCCTTCCTCGACCGCAACTGGTAATCCATTAATCACAAGGTTAATCATCGTCTCTCTTCTTGTCTGTCATGAAAATCAACTAACTTCGATTGCTTCGAATTTACAGACGCCTTTACAAGTGCCGCATTTAATACACTTATCACTGTCAATTTTATAACGCTGTTTCCTTAATCCTGAAATTGCCTCCTCCGAACAGACGCTGACGCACATCCCACAGCCGGTACAATTTTCATTAATGGAATAAGTAATCAGGGCTTTACATACCCCGGCGGGACATTGTTGTTTTTCAATATGCGCCAAATATTCGTCACGAAAATACCGAAGTGTCGATAGCACCGGATTAGATGCGGTTTGTCCTAATCCGCACATAGTGGTATCTTTGACTACCTCCGCCAACTCTTTGAGTAGCTCCAGGTGTTTCAGGGTGCCCTTGCCCTGGGAAATATCTTCGAGGAGCTCATACATACGCTGGGTTCCTTTGCGGCAGGTAAAGCACTTGCCACAGGATTCATCCTTGAGGAAGGCCATGAAATACTTGGCAACATCCACCATGCAGGTGTGTTCGTCCATGACAATCATGCCGCCAGACCCCATGATGGAACCAGCGTCAACCAGGCTGTCATAATCAATAGCGAGATCAAAACGGGCCGTGGGGATACAGCCGCCGGAAGGCCCTCCGGTCTGAACAGCTTTAATCTTAGCCTTGGCAGAAGGCCCGCCACCAATGCCATAGATGATTTCTTTGAGTGTAATCCCCATGGGGACTTCAACCAAGCCGGTATTCTTAATCTTTCCAACCAGGCTGAAGATTTTGGTCCCGGAATTATTTCTGGTTCCAACTCCGGTAAACTTCTTCGCTCCTTGCCGGATGATAATTGGGATATTTGCCCAAGTCTCGACATTATTGATGGCAGTGGGTTTTCTATATAAGCCTTTGGTAATTGGAAATGGAGGTCGCTGTCGGGGTTCGCCCATTTTGCCTTCAATCGACCGAATTAGTGCGGTTTCTTCTCCGCAGACAAAAGCCCCTGCGCCTTTGGCAAGACTAAGGTTGAAAGAAAATCCCTTTCCTAAGATATCATCTCCCAATAACCCATATTCAGCCGCCTGGGTTAAAGCAAGTTCAAGATGTTTAATCGCGAGTGGGTATTCTTTGCGCACGTAGATTACTCCCGCAGTTGCTCCAGTGGCATAAGCACCCAGCAACATCCCTTCAATAATGCTATGGGGATTGCCTTCCAGAACACTGCGATCCATGTAGGCCCCGGGATCGCCTTCATCCGCGTTGCAAATCAGATACTTGCCGCTGCCGTTACTCTGGTTGGCAAGCATTTCCCATTTTTTACCGGTAGGGAATCCCGCGCCTCCGCGACCTCGCAAGTTGGAGTTTTTAACCTCGGCCAATATCGCTTCCGGGGCACCATTTTCCAATACCTCGGCAATAGCTGAATACCCGTCATTTTCGATATAATTTGCAATACTCAAAGGATCTATCTTCTCATGCGCGGCAAGAATTGAACGCACTTGTGTCTGGTAGAATGGTAAGTCATTTTGATGATAATACTTCTTCCCTTCTTCTGAAACCAGCAGTAAATCTTCCAATATCTTGCCGTCTAAAACGGCTTTAATAAGCCGCGGGATATCATCTGGTTTAACCTGTGGATAAAAAGTATTATCTGGCTCAATCAACACTGATGGTTCCATCTCGCAAAAACCATGGCAACCGGTTACCCGGACTCGAATATTCTTGTCCAAGCCGCATAAAAGGATCTCCTTTTCCGCCGCGGCAATGAGGTCATTAGCACCGCTGGCCTGCCCACAGGTTCCCGCGGGAATCACCATAGTTGGGATAGTGGGATTTTTTTGAGCAAGGAGATGTTTTTGAAGGTTATTGAATTGACCTGTTGAATTTAATCTCTTCATGATGGAACCGCTTCTCCGATTGTCTTCTGCTGTTGATGGCTGTCGGCAGTATCGCGATCACCGGAATGAGAGTTATTGATTATATCCCTGACTTGCGTCGGGATTACCTTGGAATAATATCTTTCATCCACAACCACAATGGGCCCCAAGGCACAAGCCCCGAGGCAATTTACCGTCTCCAGGGTATATTTCATATCCGGAGTAGTTTCACCTGCCTTGATGCCGAGCTGGCGTTCGAATTCTTCGACAATTGCCGGTGCACCGCGCACATGGCAAGCGGTACCGAGGCAAACCACGATGCGATGCTTTCCTTTGGGTCTCAGGCTGAAGGCCTGATAAAAGGTAGCAACACCGTATATGTCTACCAAAGACCGATTCATCTTTTTTGCTACTATCCGAAGAGCATGAGGAGGCAAATAACCATAACTTGCTTGAATTGCTTCAAGAATATCAATTACCCCATTCCTGTCGGTTTGATGCTTCGCAATCAGTGCGTCAATTTGTTTGTCGGTGATGCCATCTTCAGTTGCTTCAGATTGAGTTATGTCTTTGATCATTTAACAATACTCCTCACAGTGCCAGATACCTCCAAGGTCAGAGTTTGAAAAAGCACAATTTAAATTATTTGCGCAATCACCGCATAAACCCTGATATTTCTGTGTGGAGGGAGCCTGGTTGGAATGGTTTTGAGGAAGTGTCATTGCTGATGTTTTTTTCTGATTTTTGACTGCCGGGGGGGCGGAATTATTCTCGAATTCTTCGCAGTAATAGACTGGGATTCCAGGTGTTAAATAAGTGCAGAGTTTCCGGTTTTTGCAGGTTAAACAGAGAGTATGATCTGCTTCCGTCATAAGTAGCACTTCTGTTTCTGCCGGTTTTTCTTTAACTGACATGGGGACTGACCTTTCTTCTATAGGGTAAATTTTTACATAGGGATTCATATTTATATTAAGCAATCCCTATGCCAGAATTGAAATTCCAATTAAAAAAGGCGAGATTGTGGTTTCTGGTAATAAGGAGGGGGTATATAAGAGGAAATGTTGCAGAAAAAACCGTGCTGCCTAACGTTGATAACTAATTATGCTAAGGCAAGTAAAAATGTGGCGGGGAAATTTGTCCCAACGGGCAAAACTTACCCGGATTCAGAATGTTCCGGAAATGTATTATTAATTTTTTTCAATTTGTCGCGAAGGGTTTTGCGATCAATTTTCAGGATCTCCGCCGCGCGGGTTTTATTGTTGTCAACACTGGCCAAAACATTCCGGATATACTCTGCTTCCACTTCTTCCAGCGAACGCTCAAAGCCGGTTGTCCGCAAGGCTGAAAAACGCATAAGTGATGGCAAATCTGGAACATCTATAAGATCATCATCTGTCATTACCACCAATCGTTGCATGACATTTTCTAATTCTCTTACGTTCCCGGGCCAATAATAATTTCGCAATACTTGCAGCGCTTTTTCTGAGAGTTTCGGGGCCGGCTTGCCTGCTTCTTCAGCAAATTTACCTGCCAGATAATGGATCAACAACAGGATATCATCTTCTCTTTCGCGCAAGGGAGGGATGGCGATGGTAATCACATTAAGCCGATAAAACAGGTCTTTCCGAAAGATATCCTTTTCCACCAAATGTAACAATTGCTTATTGGTCGCCGCAAGAATCCGGATCTTAACTTTACGCGGACGGCTGGAACCCACCATACAGACTTCACCATCCTGAAGCACTCTCAACAGTTTTACCTGCATCGGCATGCTGGTTTCACTGATTTCATCTAGAAAGATAGTGCCTCCATCCGCAGTGTGGAAGAAGCCAGCGCGTGATTCTATAGCACCGGTAAAAGCCCCTTTGACATGTCCAAAAAGCTCGCTTTCCAAGAGAGAATCCGGTATCCCACCACAGTTTACAGGTACAAAAGGAGCTGAAGCACTGGAGCTTTGATAATGGATCGCCCTAGCTACCAATTCTTTGCCTGTTCCGCTTTCGCCGGTAATCAGCACCGTTGCGGAGGTCGAGGCTGCTTTATCGATAGCTTTAAATACCTGTTGCATTGCCGGGGATTCACCAATAATACCATAATTTGTTGCTGTAGCCCTGCCCGAAGATGCTTGTAAGCTTTTCCGTTGGTTCATCTTTGTAAGTGAACGTTGCACTGCTGACAAAAGTTCTTCATCAGTAAACGGCTTTGATAAAAACTCTTCTGCGCCGGTTTTTACCGCTTCAATGGCTCCTTCGATAGAAGGATAACCGGTAATCATTATAACTTCAGTAGTTTTAAAGTTTTCCCGAACATGGCGAATCAAATCAATACCACTGACTTTGGGCATCTTGAGATCAGTTATAACTAAATCAATTCGAGTGGTTTTCAGAATGTTGATTGCGTCTTCTACCCCTTGAGCGGTGAAAGTCTGATATCCTTCCGCTGTCAAGTTGCGCTGCAAGACTTCTAAGGTACTGGTCGAATCATCAACTACCAGAATGCGTTCCTTGTCGGTTGAAGATGGCATCTTGAAAATCTCCTTTGATTTATTCAGGATTTTTGAGCTGCGGCAACCGAATCTCAAACCGAGTGCCTTGCTTGGGAGTACTTTCAACAGTAATGGTGCCTCCATGGGCAGTTATAATTCCATGCGCTACCGGAAGTCCCAAGCCGGTTCCTTCTCCCACATCTTTAGTAGTGAAAAAAGGCATAAATATCTGTTTGAGTATTTCTTCTTCCATACCTATGCCATTATCTTCCACAAGAAGTGAAACCTGTTCATCTTGAGCTGATGTTGATACTTTCAGTTTGCCCCCTTCCGGCATCGCCTGTAACGCATTAACAACAAGGTTTACCAACACTTGATTTAATTGCGCAGGATCAGCGATAATTTTTGGCAATTCCGGGGAAAGCATACACTGAAGATCAATTCCAGCTTTAGCACAGCGGGCTTCTAAAAAGAATAACCCATCAATTATAACTTTGTTCAAATCAACAATCGTCTTTACGGGAGGTAACTGGCGCGCAAACACCAGCAGTTTTTTTATAATCTCTCTGGCATGTAATGATGCGGTTTCAATCTTGCCAATATCTTGTATTACAGATTCCGGTATCCCAGGCGCTTTTTTAACTAGTTGAGCAAACCCAAGGATATTCCCGAGTGGTTCGTTTAATTCATGCGCCACTCCCATAGCAAGCTGGCCTATAGTAGCCAAGCGATCTGCATGCCGGAGTTGTTCTTGTAATTCTGCTTTGTCTTCTTCAATTTCCCGGCGTTCAATAATAAATGCTGTCTTTTTGGCAATTGCATTTATTAGATGCCTTTCTTCTTTAAGAAAAGGGCCTTCGTCTAAGTCAGGTTTTTTTTCTCCATAAACCACTTCCACGAATCCACGCAAGATATTATTCACAATAATATCTGTCTTTTGCTTGTATAACGTTTCCTTGAAGCTTGGGGTCGCATATATTCCACCATCTAATAAAATGCGCGCAGAGGTAATTTCAGGATATTGCCATGCAGGGGGTATAAGTTTGACAATTGCCTCTAAAATTTCGTCTATTGACAACCCAGGTTCAGCAGCAAGCTGGGCGATAGCATAAAGGCAGGTGAGTTCTTTCACCCTTTCGCGTAAAGCAAGTTCTGCAGAATTTGACGGTTGATTATCCATCATCACTGTCTTCGATTATTATTTCAATCTCATCCATATCCGATTAATTTATCAACAATTACAATGATCTTCGTATTTATCTTTAGAATTGTCAAGTATGCATATAATTAGTCCTAAAAATATACTTCGCATATCATTAAATTTGAATAGCTTTTTTTCCCCGGATTAATTAGTAAAACAAGCTATAAGAAAGAAAACAGGCATTTACATTTAAAATATTACCTGTGACGTAGTGTTGGAAGCATATATGTTTTGCCCACCATTCGTTAACCGCATCAAACCGACTCTCGAAAATAGAGAAGATATAACATCTTACCCGTCAAAGTGTTATTACAGGACTTAGTTAAGCAACGTTGGATGCGGGTAACGAGTGCGATTGCAATTGATTGAATCTAGTCTATGACGGGTATGTTTACAGCGCCATGAAAGCAAAAATAGCCTGGCAACCCGCCTGTAGTGTAATATTTACAACAGAGAGGTGAGACCTTAGCAATTGTTTATATTTTCGATAATGCGGAAGAGGCAGGTTACTACTACCTGTGACACAGAATGAAATATGCTGATTGACAACTTAATAATTTACAGAGATAATATTTTAGCATTATATAGTTTGACCTAGGCGCTGGGAGATAGATGGTTATTATTTAGTTCCAAAACATATAAATTTTAATGGGGGATAGATGTTTTCAAAAATTTTAAAGACATACCTTCCGATAATTGCTGCTTTTTATCTTGTTGCCGCTAGCTTTGCTATCTGGGGATATGCGGTCAGCCGTTACAATGTTTTTCCCGCCTCCATCATCAAGCCTCGCATCCGTGAGGTCGTAGCTTTTTTAAAGGGAGGGGACGAGGAACGGAAGAACAAATTACAGCGAATTCAATACCACCGCCAGGAGATACCGCGCAAATTTGACATTTCCGGTTTCCATAAAATTAACCAATCATTTGACGACCCGGGTTACTTACTCGCCTCCTATTTTAAGAAAGAATACGGCCAAACGGTTATTGAGCTTATCCGGATTCAAGATTTCAAGGTTCTCTATCAATGGTTGGTGCCAATTGAAGAAATCCTCACACTAGGGAAAAAGACTGATCTCGATACTAACTCTTACGAAGGTTACCGGGCGCAACATCCATTGTTGCTGGAAGAAGGAAGTGTGGTCTTTTCCTCCGGCAATGGGCCCCTGGTCCGGCTAGATGCGCAAAGCAAGATCGAATGGATTATTGATCGATCCTTTCACCACTCTATCGAACGAGATCATAATGGAAACTTGCTTGTCCCAGTTTTCACCCCGGACAGCATTGAATCTATTCCGGTTTCTCTTTGTAATGAAAGTTATGCGGTGGTTTTACCGCAAGGAAAGATTTTACAAGAGTATCCGGTCGCAAAAATTCTTATGGATAACGGCTACGAAGGCTTGCTATTGGGGGTGGGAAAGCATGAGGAGGAATGTTTACATTTGAACGATGCGCAACCTATCTTACAAAACCTGAAAGAAGCTAAAATTGGAGATGTAGCGCTAAGTATCCGGCACTTGTCGACAGTCTTGCTATATCGCCCGGAAACCAACCAGGTCATTTGGCTGAAAACCGGCCCCTGGCTTAACCAGCATGATATCAACCTCTTGGAAACCGGCGATTATTCTGTGTTCGGAAATGATATTATCAGAAACGGCGATCACCTGGTTCCCAAAAACACGATCAGTGAAATTTACATCTATGATCCCACCACCAATACTGTCAAAATGCCATATCACGGAATGCTGAAGCAACTTAATATGCTTACCACAACTCAAGGGAGTTCCCGGATTCTCCCTAACGGTGACGTCTATATAGAGGAAACCAATTCCCAGCGGATTCTTCGTATCTCTCCAGAGCAGGTCCAATGGATCTTTGTCAACGGCATAACTGAAAAAACTGTCGGCGCATTGCATTGGGTCAGGTATTACACACCGGAGGAGATAGATCTATCCTGGCTTAAAGAATAAGCGGGTTTAGTCTACTAGGTTATAATCTCAAGGAGGGACATAGCAATGAACACAATCACCTTGTGCATCCTGGTTGCACTGGGTATGTTTTTATGCCTGCCTCAGTGTTATATTGGCCCGGGAATTGGGGGTGGGGTATTTGCAATCATCATCGGCTTTATTCTTTCGATATTTCTCGCGCTTTTCGCAATTATCTGGTATCCCTTGCGGCGGCTTTTCAAAAAGAAGAAACCACAGGTAACGAAGCCAAAACAGGAAGAACTAAATAAGGATACCACTGAGTCGATATGATTTACCTCGTTGCAGCCATCGTTGGGATCTTCACGGGAGAAATCCTGCGGCGAATTGTGCGGATGCGGATTCACAGCCGCATGGCAGCTACGGCCCGGAAGTCCTTTGCTCTCATCCGGCGCTATCGCGTTTCCGATCATTGGAAAGAACGCGTACTTCTCCAATATTCCTGCCGCATGTTTTTAAATACTCTGCACTTAGCGTTTTGGTTCGGGGTTGTCGTCGGTTTTGTTGCCGCTGCTATATGGGTTGCTACTTTATTTGACATTCAGTTCCTTCACTTCTTACTTACTCCTTTTGGGATTATTTATGTTACCGCCGTCGCCGCGGTGTATTTATACTTGCGGGCACTTCTGGTTAAACCCAATCAAAATTACAGTTTTTTCTCACAATGTCTGCACCGGTTTGCCCTAAGCAACCGTTCAATTGCCGAAGCCTCTTTCAATATCGAGCAACTAACCCAGAAACCGCTCCCCTCTTCCAAGGTTATCCACGCGCGCCATGTCTTTGTCTCCGGGTTGGCTCGGGCAGGGACCACCGTGCTGATGCGCTGGCTTTACTCTACCGGCGCTTTCTGCTCCTTGACCTATCGTGACATGCCCTTTGTGCTAATGCCTGGCCTCTGGCGGACAATGACTTCACTCTCACAACAGAAATCCGTCAAACAGGAGCGGGCCCATGGGGATGGCCTATTAGTTGATTATGACAGCCCTGAAGCCCTGGAGGAGGTTTTCTGGAAGGTCTTTGAGGGGGAACACTATATCCACTCCGACAAACTTACTCCCATGACTGCCACTGAGGAAACCACTGATAAGTTCCGCGCCTACATAGCTGCAATTCTCAAATCGTCAGCCAAGCCGGAGATATTTCGCTATCTCTCCAAGAATAACAACAATATCCTGCGCTTGCCTTCCCTGTGTGCCGCCTTTCCGAATGCAATAATTATTATCCCTTTTCGTAATCCGTTGCAGCAGGCTAATTCCCAACTTCTTCAGCACCGCCTGTTTATTGCGAAACATGAGGAAGATCCCTTTAGCAATAATTATATGACCTGGCTCGCACACCATGAATTCGGTTCCACTCACAAAAGGTTTAGGTTTTCGGAAAACTCCTTGACCTTTACCGATCCCGGAACTTTGAATTACTGGCTTGAGTTGTGGCTTGAAACCTATTCCTGGCTTAATGAAAACCGCCCCCAGGGCGCTTTCTTACTAAGTTATGATTTACTCTGTGAGGATTTTGGCAAAGTCTGGCCGCGAGTGGCACAGAAGATTGGAATCCGAAGTGATCTTCCTTTGACTGATCCGGTGGGGATTAAGAAACGGATGCTCCACGAAGAAGCTGATAACGTCTTGCTCCAAAAGGCGGAACAGCTTTATGTAAGTCTGCGCTCGCAAATGGAAGCTGATTTCTGAATCTTCCGTGTCTCGTAGCCTGTTGTCTCTTCCCATCCCTCAGTTGTCGCATAACTTATAGTGCAGTCCCGCCGCTTTCTCCACCCCCGTCGTCTTGTTTGGCAAGCAATCCGGCTGTCATATTTGATAGCTTAGGCTGGCTTCAAGAGATTTGGTGGAATTCGGAATGGGACAAGTCCTGCAAAGGAGTCCCGTAAATAGGCAGCTTGCCGCGAACTTCGAACAGCGACATTCCTTGTAAAAGGTCTTGCGGCATAGGGAGATAGGGGAAGTCTGGCTCTGTGAAATAAAACATCCCGGACATTACCATCCAGGGCGTTAAGATCATCGAGAGCTTTCCCAATTGGAGCAAGTCGTGAAAGCACCAAAACCAGTTCCAAGCAAAGAGTCGATCCGCAACTGCCGAGATACATCCGCAGGGAATAAAAATTGGTGGTACACTCGTTACCCGCTGCCAAGCGACACTAAAAAAATGGCAGGCATGTTACGTCTTGTCAAACATGGTGGTAATCCAGGGCTAGTTGGTGCAAGGTTGGATGATGGGAATTACCCCTCTCTTGCTTTTCACCTGGCTATTTTTGTTATCGTACGCACAGCAATCAGCTCCGGTCCCGATGATTACCGGGAGGGTGCCTTCTTCAAAGGAACCAGTTCCCGGCAATATGTCGCCTTGGCGTCTCCCGGCCCATAGAAATCCTCAAGCAGGGATACCAGGTGATATCCGCAACGTTCGTAAAATCCACGCGTGGAGGCATATTTTTCGCGATGAGAGGTTTCGATGTATATCCGCGTCCCCCCCGCCGCCGCTATCAACTTCTCGCTCTCAGTCAACAGCAGCTTGCCAACTCCCCGTCCCTGAAAATCAGGATGGACAGCAATCCAGAAAAGGTCGTAGCTCGAAGCAGTACAGGCAATCTGCCCGTAAGCCACATATCCAGCCACCCGGCCATAGCTTTCGGCAAAGATAAAATTATACCCGCTCGCTTCCCCCTTGGCCAAGCGCTCCTCAACCAATTCAACGGCGATAGGGATTTCGTAATCATAAAAGAATCCGGTTTTAGTTACTAGGCTGCGCACCCGTTCAATATCTTCTGGAACTGGCAGATAACGCAGTTTGATCTCGTTTAAGAGATTAATTTTCGGAACTTTCCTTCCGGAAGACCCGTAGCTGGCAACTGCCAGCCCCTGAAAAAATGCCCGCGCGTTAGCGCCAAGATTCCGGGTGCGGTAGCCGCCCTCCTGGATAACTACTGTCGGGAGCCATAGCTCGCCAATCATTGAGCCATTCTTTTCGAAATCTGCAGCCTTTAAAGACCAGGTTCCGGTGGGATCGCCTTTAGCCGGATCGAGACCCAGAGCTACAACCAGGAATTCCGGGCCGAATTCGTCTATCCTTACCAAGGCCCGCGCCAGCGCTTTTCGATAGGTGGTTGGCGCAATGGATTCGGCGAGAGGAATATTCATGTTATACCCTACGCCCTCGCCTTCCCCGTTTTCATCCTCGAAGCCGGAAAAATATGGATATGCGAAACTTGGATGCCCATGGATGGAGATGGTCAGCAGGTCGTCCCGATGATAAAATATTTCCTGCTGGCCATTACCGTGATGGTAGTCAATATCAAGGATAGCCA
>JAFGNG010000053.1 GCA_016927125.1 Planctomycetota bacterium
GAGGCCGCCCTGATGCAGATCGGGCATTACCACGACAGCGTCAATCTCTTCCCCGAACCCTCCCCGGAAGCAAGCGAGTTTCGCGACGGCGAATTGTTTTATTATGAAATTTTCTGCCTGGTTAAGACTGGAGAGCAGGATAAGGCCAGGGAGGTGTTACAGCGCGGTTTAAAGCTCTGTCCGGAGAGTTGGCACGACCGCGCCTTGAAAATTCTTGGTGATTTAGACGATTGAAAAAACCGGATATTGCGTTACCCCCAACCCTAAAATATTTGCGCTAAGATCTTTTATTCCGTTAGAAAACAAGAGGTTACCAACTCCTAAGTATTTTACCGCAGGTTAAATGACTTGACAAAGGCGGATTGTATAATATATATAAGTACAATGATTCTTAGAACTTGGTTATAGTTTTTCCGGGGAGAGCATTACTTCAGCCAGCATCAGCAAATAAGCCAAAGACGATTAAAAGGCACAAGGACTCAAGATTACAAAATAGTTGAATTATTGCCAGAACAGCATCATAGGAGGATTCATGACTAAAAACGACATCGTGCTTACTATTGCAGAAACGACCGGCATGAGCCAGACAGATGTAAAAAGAATTGTGCAAAGGACTCTTGATTCCATTATCGATGTACTGAAGGAAAATGGCAGGCTGGAGCTGCGTAATTTCGGCGTCTTCGAGGTCCGTAACCGCAAGGCGCGCAAGGCGCGCAATCCCCGCACGGGAGAAGAAGTCATGGTTCCGCCCTGCAAGGTGGTCAGCTTCAAGGCTGGCAAGCGGATGGAGAGTGTGATTTCTGACGGCCATTGTGATGCTACCAGCGCCCCGAAAGCCTTTCTAACGGAAGGCCAGGCGCAAGCGGGTGCCGAGTAAACCGCGGGTTTGTTGAAACAATAGTTTTTTCAAAACAAATTCAGTTATACTTAGTAATAAAAGCTTTAGAGCTGGCGTTATTAAACCGGGTTACCAACGTCGTAATGGGAAGGGGGATTAGAGATGCCTGCAACCAATCCCTCTGCCGCGCGTTCATACCTTGCCGAGAGTATCGGCATTGTCCTCATTATTGTAATTGTAGGATGGTTTATAGTCAGCCGTTATACCAACCCCGATCCTTCCATTCAAACCGCGATCACGCTGATGAACGAAGGCGATCTCGCCTACCGCGGGGGCAATTACAATGACGCCCTGAAGCTCTTCGATGAGGCCGGAGAGCTCGCCAACCGGGTCCGCCTTGAAGTCATGAGCACTCCCGAACCCGATCCCAACCGCCCCCGGGCCGATGCGTCCAGGATCGAGATGGAGAGCCAGCTTAACGGGATTGAATCTGACGCGCTGTACCGCTGGGCTGACTGCCGGATCCTGCAGGTGCAGTTCGAGACCCATGCGGCGCGGGAAAAGGCAGTCGTCGCTGGGGAGACCTATTACCTCCCGGCCGAGATGCTTAGCGAGCCGGAGAAGCGGCTTCTGAAATCGATCGAGTTGTATCCCGCGCGTAGCGAGGCGTATCTCCTGCTGGGCTTTATCTACCGTGAGCAAGGGCCGGACAAGCTTGCCGAGGCGATTGCCATGCTCCAGAAGGCGGTCGAGCGCAACCAGCAAAGCTACCAGGCCCACAACGCCCTCGGCGAAGCCTATTATGCCAACGGCGAACAGGAAAAGGCGCGCGAGCACTTTGAGAAAGCGATCCTGCTGAATAATGATTATGCCGGCGCCCACCTCAACCTGGGGATGTATTACGCCAACAAACAGGATTCACCCACCCCGCAAGCCGACGCGGACAATGCCAAGAAATGCCTGGTGACCTTTATTGAACTCTCGGAAAAGACCAAGACTTATTCCAAGTCCGACCTGGTGCGCGCCCGGCAGATCCTGAAAAGCCTCTCCGAATAAGCCGCGCCGGGTTATTCCCCGCCAGATTTTCCAGCAATAATTTCATGATAGAGCCCGGCAAGGCTTTGCGCCCACTTGCCGGCGGTATGTTCGACGAGGACGAATTCCCGCGCCTTCTTGCCGATGCGTTCGCGGACCAGCTCATTGCCAAGGTAGGTGCAGATGGCGCTGGCGAGGTAGGGGACATCATCGATGGGGGCGAGCATCCCGGTCTTGCCGGGTTCGATCAGCGCCAGGGCGCCGGGGGTGGCGCTGGCGACCACTGCCAGGGCCGAGGCCTGCGCTTCAAGGATGGTATAGGGCATACCTTCCCAGAGGCTTGCCAGCACGAAGAGATCCAAGGCATGGTAGAATGAGGGCATATGCTCGCATTCGCCCAGGAAGCGGACGGAATCCGCGATCTCGAGAGCCCGGCAGCGTTTCTTCAGCTTCTCTTCGAGTGAACCAGAGCCGGCGAGCAAAAAGATGGCATTGGGGAATTCCTTGAGCACCAGCTTGGCGACCCGGAGCAGGTTGCCCACCCCCTTTTGGGGTTCCAGCCGCGCCGCCATGCCGATCAAGAGGCGCTTGGGGCCAACCTGCAAAGATTTCCGCGCCATCGCGCGCACCTCCAGCGAGGCAGGGTGGAATTCCTCCGGGTCTACCCCGTTGGGAATGTAAACCAGGTCTGCTGCCGGGATTCCGAGTACCTCCTGCGCCAGGAGCTTCTGTTCAAGATTGAGCACAATCATTTTAGTTGTCCAGCGGGCCGCGAGTTGCTCAAGCTTTTTGTAAATGCGGCTGTTTGACCATTCCATCGCCAGCACATGGGGGGTATGGACGACCGGGATCCCGAGCCGGGATGCGGCCAGGCGCCCGAGAAAGCCTGCTTTGGAGGAGTGGGTATGGATCAGGTCGGGCTGGTTATCCTGAAGCAATCTGACTATCTTCCGGTAAGCAAGCAGATCGCCAAGGGGTGAGATCCTTCGCTTCATTGGGAGAAGCTCGATTTTTATATCAGGATGCCTTGCCAGTTGCTCCGGGAGTAAGGGATTGCGCAGTGGGCTGACTGCCAGGGTAAGCCCAATCCCCAGGGAGGGCAGGTACTGCGCCACCAGGTCCAGGTGGCGACCAGTGCCTCCGGCAGTAGCTTCCAAGAGGTGGAGTACCTGTAAGGGCTTCATAATTCCACAATTTTCATGGACACACACAGGAATGCAAGGATTGTTTATATTCTCTCCCTCCCCTCAATCCCCTCCCGGAAGGAGGGGAGGCTCCCTCTCCCTTTGGGAGAGGGCTGGGGTGAGGGGGATAAGCAAATCCGAAAAGAAATCCAAATACTCAAATCAACCTAAAATTCGAAGGTCGAAGTCTTCACTAAATCAGAATGCTGACTCAAGCTGGAAATCCGGGGTTGTGTGCGGAAATAAAAAAAGCGGCCCGGTTAATACCGGACCGCTGAAAAATCAACTTGCCACTACCCGCGATTTACATGCCGCGTTTCCTCAGGGCAGAACTCTTCCGGTGGGGATGGGTATTCTTGGTGGTTCCGTCGCCCTGCTTGTGGGTGTAGCGGGACTTTTGCTTGGCGGATAATTTCCGCCTGACCTTACGCCGCGCCTTGGCAAGGGCAAGTTTCTCAGATTTTCTGGTTGTCTTTGGCATTAGTAATTGCTCCTCGAATATTTATTCAGCAAGGGAGTAAAACAGAGAGAGATATTTAGCGTCATAAGCCCTGAATGTCAAGCTATTTTCCAAGGTTTCAACGGAAGGGGGTGTCATCTTTGAGGTTTTTTACCACTGCGGCCAGGTTTTCAGAATCTATGTCATTGGCGCAATTGACCACGTTTTGCAGGAAAAAAGCCGTCTCCAGCAGGGCAATTTCCCCAGCGGGAAGGATTGCCTGGGCGACTTTGGCCACCTCCGGCGCAAATGCGCCGCCGCCTCCGGGTTGGCTGGCTGAGTCGCCCGGTCCGGGTGCGCCAAGATCAAAGAGAATCACGCCGTTCTGGAGATGTTTGGCCGTGATACTGCCCGGGATAACCCCGAGGGTAATGATAAGATCTGCGCAGCGGTAAAGTTCCGCCGGGACCTCAGATTCAAGCGGCGCCAGGATCGCAGTAGCATGGCGCGTAGTCAGGGCTGCGACCAGGGGCAGGCCAACCATCCTGGGATTGGCCTGGATGAGTACGGTGGCGCCGTAAACTTCGATTTCATGGGTGGTGAGCGTAGCCATCACCGCGGCGGTCAGGGGGTGGATGCAGTCCGAGGTTTCGGGATCAGAGAACAATTGCCCGATACTCACCGGGTGGATGCCTTCAATATCTTTCCTTGGATTTAGCTGTGCAATGGCCCGGGTTTGTGAAACCCTGGCTTCGCTGTCGCGCAGCAGGCTGATGCCGGAGATCGCGGGATCGTTGGAAAGAGCACAGAGGCGGGCATCCACTTTTGGCGCCGGGGTATCCTGGTCAAGGGTATAGGCGGTATAGTCAATCCCGACCTGTTGGCAGGCTTGCCCGCGGTTGGCAGCGATCCGGGCCAAGGCGGGAGATTCACCCAGCAACACCCCGGCCACGCTGACCGGCTGGTTGCGCTCTTTCAAGAGGGCAACCTGGCGCGCCATTTCCACGTGAATGGAAGCGGCCAGGTCTTTAAGTGCCAGGTTACGAGCGGCCATGGGCTTGTTTAGAGACTTCTTCAATAGGAATAAATTCTTCGAATCCGGCCAGCCTGAGAACGTCCACCAGGTTGGAGGTTGCGCGCAGGCGGAGCTTCTTTTTCCTGTTATTGGCCTGGAAAAAGGTCGCGGCAATAATTCCTACATAGGTGCTGTTGATGTAGTTGCTCTTGCTGAGATCGATCAGCAGTTCCTTACTCTTGGAGGAAAGCAACTGTTGGCATGCCTCATCGAAGAGCAGATCCTGATCATGAAGCATCTCTTTCATGACAAGCAATTGGCCGTTTGAAACGATGTAGTGTTTGCTATCAGTAGCTCCTGCCATGGGGTTTAATTCTCCGTTAAAATTCTGTCCGGGCACAAAATTTTCTCATCCTTGAGGCCTAAGTACACGCTTCCATTGCAACTTTGATCTTATGGTTCGACCACTGTCCAGTCAATAACAAAAAAATTGCTCTTCCCAGCCGCAGATAGCGGCTTCTGGGCAGATCGGGGCGTAGGGGCACGACGTGTCTCTCCCTCTCCCGGAGGGAGGGGAAGCGCAGCGCAGACTCTCCAGTCTTAGACCGGAAGCCCGGCAGGCAATCCCCCAGGTTGGAGAACCTGGGCTACAACTTAATCCTCTCCCGGAGGGAAGGGAAGATCAAGTTGTCGAGATACCCCCTTTCAGCGCAGAAGCAATACCCCCCCCCGGCCATTTTCCCTTGACACTCCCGCAACCC
>JAFGNG010000054.1 GCA_016927125.1 Planctomycetota bacterium
AATACAGCGCCAGCGCGCTGGCAGCCCCGCCGCTGGAACCGGCAAAGCGGAACTCTTCATCGCAGGCGTGGCCTTCATAAATATTTTTAACCGGCCCCCAGGTTTTTACTAACTCCGGGATCCAACCGGCTTCGGCGGGGTTAAACTCATGGTCAAGGGTAATCCCGGGGCAGGCTTGCAGGGCTTCCCGCAACTGGGATTCATGATTGGCTGCCTCTTTGACCTTCGGCCGCCGCCCTTGCTCCAGGACATCGACCATCGCGATCGCGTCCGGGGCCAGGTAAGCGCAAACGCCACAGCCGCAGCAGAGGTGCCGCTCCGCTACGTCCTGGATAGTCTTGACCGTGGCTAAGTATCCCATGTGGATTACCTGTTCCAGTCTGAAAGGTCGCAGCCGAGGAACTCGGCGAGCGCCTCGTTTTCCGGTCGGAATAATTCAATCAGCCTTTCCCTGGTTCCCGGCTGCATCTCCGGGGGGTTATAATCCCGTGCCATCTTCTTGCCGATGAACGAAGACTTGAGAAAATTATACATGTGCTGCTTGGTCTCGGTAGAGAGCATCTTTCTAAGCTGCCGCATTCCCGGCAACTCACGGATCCAGTCGGTGGTCCAGTGGCGGATATAGTGATCCACCCCCGCGACATTCGCATACACCAGCCCTTCGGAACAGAGATCTTCTTCCGGCAGACCGAGAAAGGCCTGGATCCTTTGCAGCAGCGCGCCGGGATTTTCCTTCAAGTCATCAAAGAAGAGGAAGAGGAAGGATTCCCGGGGATAAAATTCAAGGTACCTCTTAATCTGGAAGAGGTAGCGACTGCAATCCACATAGATATCATCATCGGCCAGCGCCTGTTCAAAGGTCTTGTTGATAGCGTAGCGGGTATGGTGGACAAAATGCGAATAAGTGCGGTCGACCGGGTTGCGCATAATGTAGATCAGCTTGGCATTGGGAAGCAGCTTGCCAATCCTCCCGGCGGCGTCTTGAGTGTGGGGCCAGCGGGTATAGGTGGTCGAAGCTTCGCCGCAGAGCTGGTCGGCGCGCGCTTCGCTGAAGAGACCGCGGTACCACGCCTCTCCTTTTTCGTAAATTTCCTGGCGGCTGAAATACTCCGGCTCCTTGGGCGTGGACATGCAGACCATGGAATGGCGCTCCAGGTAGCTGTGCAGGGTAGTGGTGCCGCTCTTAGCGGCGCCGATGATCAGGAAGTCGGGCAGCCGCCCTTCCTGGGGCTGGCTGGCGGTATCAGAGTTCTTCGTCATGGCTCTCCTCGGCAAGATGTTGTTTCATGATCTCAACCGTGGTTTCCTGCGCCAAAGGTTCGGCTTGATCAGGGCGTTCGTCTTCCTGGCGGGCCAGCCGCCAGAGCATCGCGAGCACAACGAACAAAGCCGCGATCAAAGGCACGACCCATTGTAATAGGATGCAGATTTCATGGCCGCGGACAAGTAATTTCATGCCTACCCGGTAGCTAGAAGGCAGCAGGTAACCAATTCCAGGGGAGGCCAGGTGGGGCGGGATCAACCAGCCGGAATAAAGTATCAAGCCCGCCACCGCCGAGATCAGCGCCGGTGGAAAGATCGCTTGCAGGGTAATACTCATGGGTAATTCACACCGCTTCCGCAGCAGGTAGACCGTCGCTAATAGGGCGAGCAACTCGCCGCCAAATCCTGCAATCGCGATCCAGACAAGCTCGAGATGGTAAATTCCGATTGCCACCATTCCGACAAAGCCAAGGGAGCGGACAAGGTTGGCCGTAGGTAGGATCTTGGTATGCCCCTTGGCCATTGCTGCCATGCTGGGCGCGGACCTCACAATCCGGATCCCCTGCATGGCCGCCAGCCAGCCGATAAATCCGCTGACCGCGAAATAATCTTCTTTATAAACAAACGCGGCCACGGCACCACCGGCTAGGATGAAGAAGATGGTCATAGCCCCGCCGACCCCGGAAAGGGCCAGGAGGCCCAGCCGGTAACGGCGGGTGTAATCGCGCCGATTATCCCTCGACTGCGACAGGGTCGGCAGCATGATGGCGCTACTAACCCGGTTGATCAAGAGCGCCAGCATAAAAGGCAACATAAATGCCACAGTGTACAAGCCTAGCTCCGCCATGGTGTACTCAAATCCCGCGATCACTAACCGGTCGCCCATGGAGATGCCATAGATCAGGAAGCCGTTCAGGAGGAGCGGCCAGCCAATCACCAGGATGTATTTGACATACTCCAGCTTCAAACGCCAGCCATAACGCTGCTTGGCAACAATATGTGAAAGCAGCATATAGACCAACATCTGGCAGATCAGCAAGAAGGGCACCGCCCCGGGATCCGGTCGCCAGAGACAGACCGGGTATGCGATCGCGACAGCGACAATCTGCGAGCCAGTTTCGCAAATCACCGCTTCCTGGTAGCGCAGCTGGCGCTGCACTCTGAAGATATCCAGGTGAATTAATCCCTTGAGGAGCGGCACCAGCGCCAAAAGCTGGAAGGCCCAGAGATATTCGCTCGCTTGGCCGTCTTTCTCAAAAAGCACCGCGATCGGAGTAGCCAGAATATAAAAAATGCCCTTGTCCAGGAAGATGGCGATCGGATACGCGAGAAAGTAAAAGAGGAGCGCCATCAACAAGCCGCGGATAAATTCCATCGCCTGCGCGGTCTTCTGGAAGGCCGGGTCGTCGCCGTCCGGGGATTGCACTACAATCTTTTCAGTAGAGATGTCGGCAGCCATTCGGAAGAAGGCGACCGTGATAATCAGAGTGCTGGCAATACCGTATTCCTCCATCGTGAGCATCCATACCACGATCGCGTTACGGAGGAAGACCAGGGCCTTGCTTAAAACCTCACCCGCAGTCACGAGAGAGGTACCCTTTATCAGTGTCTTGGATAATGCCATAGCTTAACTCACTTGGCGGATCAAATCCGCCATGGCCTGCAATTGCTCATCATGGGTCCGCATGACCCCGGGCAAATACCGCTTTAAAATTTCTTTTGCCTGCTCCCGCTGGTTCCAGGATTGCCAGACATGCTCGACTACTTCTTCGGTATTTAGTTTACGCGGGTCGGCGACATGTTCGCCTTGCCCGCAACTTGCGAAGACGCCCAAGGTTTTATCGCTATAGGCGATGGCGGCGGTGGGTACGCCGCAGGAGAGTGCCGCGATGGTGGAGTGCATACGCGTGCCGCAGAACCATTTGAGCCTGGAGATCACCCACTTGATCTCGCTCTGATTATAGACCGGCTCCAGGATTTTCACTCGGCCGTTGTAATTCGATCCCAGTTGGTTCAATACCCACTGGCAACCCCCGGGGTCGGACTCATAATGCCCTGGCGGGCGCAGGACATGCGGGGTCAGGAGCACCCGGCAGGCAGTTTCTTGCAGCAGGCGCTGAATGATTGTAACCACGGTCCGGGGATAATCCGCCAAGAGGCCAAAGCGCTTGGGGCTGTCAGCGTTAAACATCAGGCCGCTGATATTGAAGCCGATCACCTCCAGTGATGGCGCCACCAGCCATTCCCGGAATTCCGCAGGCAGGTTCGGTTCATGCCGCTCCAGGCCGAAGGCCATGTCTACCCCACAGCGGTGGCGCTCGGGAGCATAGGTTTCGCCTAACAGCTCTTTCAGAATTGCAAAGCTATACTCGTCCCGTGCCCAGGCCATGGCGCTGCCCCTGGCAATACGCGCGGCTACTTTCTGAGAATGGGCGCTGCGGAAGGGGCCATAGGTCTGGGGGAGCAAAATCAGCGGGCGTTTTTCCATGAGGGCGATGAGCTTCGGCAAGGCCACGGAATCGAATACGCGGGCGCCATACAGATCCGTAAAGCTGTCGCCGCCGCTCATGGAAAGAACCGCATCGGCAGTGCGGACCGCTTGCAGCCCCGGTGAACCCGGTAGGTGTAAGCGGCTGCGGAACCAGGTTTGCCACATGCTTTCCGGGCGGTAGAAACGCCTCGAATTGACCGCGCCGTAGAGGGAGTATTCCAAACTTCCGTCCTTGACCCTGGCCTGGTCGTGGCGCAGTCCCCGGCCGTTATCAAAGACGGTAAAGTCTACTTCTCCCAGCCGGTTCTTCAGGCCTTGGAGGGTGGAAAAGCAGAGGGCGGAGACTCCCAGGTTGGTAGTATCCGGTTGCGCGCCGAAGAGACAGAGTTTATAAATTTTCTTGTCGGGCATCTTGCGTTACCTTCATTGCCTCCAAGACCGGGGCGCTGTTCGTAATAGTTTGCCAAAACCAAAATGCTTGTTGGGGTTGATGGCAAAATGGATAATTTCACAGGGCATGGATTAGAGATTATTTATGCAAGCCCCAGGAAAATTTACCTGGGGCCGGTTTATGTGATTATCCAATCCTAAAATTTAGCTCATGCATGCCAACGCGGGCGATTGCCTCATAAATATCAGACAGATTTTTTCTTCTTGCCGCCTCCGCGTAGCATGGTCTTGGCCAGAATCCCGCGCGGGGGGGCTTTCGCCCCGGCCAGGTATTCCTTGAGCACCGCCGCGTAATAACCGCCCGTGTACACGCGCACCTGGTTGACCACTACCGCCATTGCCGAGGGGCTCAGCCGCTCCAGGGTTGCGGCCGCGCGGGCCATTTCATTGAGGGTAATGCCTTCGGCCTCGACCACCATGATGGTCGCGTCACCCAGCCGGGTCAGGGATTCCGCATCCGCGGAGAGCAGGATTGGCGGGGAGTCCAGGAGGCAAAGGTCATATTTCTTCTGCAGGTCAGTGATTACATTCTGCATTAAGCCGCGCTCAGGCAGGTGCCTGCGGTCATTGGTATTGCCAATCGGGATGCGATCCGGCAGGTTCCCAACGCCAGGCAGGATGACCTCCTCAATCGTCTTTTCGCCGTTGAGGACTTCTACCAGTCCCGGGGTGTCCATGGAGGCATAGCGACTGTCAGGATGGAAGGCGTTGGCCTCAATGAGAACGGTATTGACCCCGATAACATTCATTTCATTGGCCAGCTCCAGGCTTAATTCGCTGGTGCCGCCGCCGGGTTTGACCGAGGTGATCACAATCGAGCGCCGCTTTTCTTGCAGGCGTTTTTCATTAATAGTAAGCGCCAGGCGGCGGATTTGATCCCTGGCGAAGCTCTTGGTTTTTTCATCTTCCCGGTTAAGGAGCCAGCCCAGGGCCGGGAAATGCAGGATCGCCTGCACATCATTGGGTTGCATCACCCAGGGATTGATATAATCTAGGGCAATCGGCGCGCCAAGGCTGAGGGTTAGCGCCATGAATAGAAATCCCGCCAGGACCGCGTAACGGTATTTATTGGAAGGCTCAATCGGTTCCCGGGCTTCGGCGGCCAAACTGATTGCGCCGGGGGCGTTCTTTTCAGTATCAAAGGCATCAAGCTGGTCTTTGATATCACGCAACTGGTTACGAAACCGGTCAAGGTCGTTCTGCACTTCTATGGCTTCGTTATAGCGGGTGGAGAAACGCATGATTTCATCA
>JAFGNG010000055.1 GCA_016927125.1 Planctomycetota bacterium
CGCGTCATGCAGGTGCCCGAGCCGGATAACTCCCGCAAGGGCAAGGTGATCAAGGAAAAACTGGAAGACGCTGAGAAATCTGCCCGCAAGCGCATCCTGGAGGTAATCCATGACTCCAGCCAGACGGTGAAGCTCTCCGACGCCAAGTTTATCGTGACCGGAGGGCGCGGGATGAAGGGACCGGAGAACTTCCAACTCTTACGCGACTTCGCCAAGCTGGTTGGCGGGGCAGTGGGGGCGAGCCGCGCAGCAGTCGACGCGGGGTGGATTCCCTACGCGCACCAGGTCGGCCAGACCGGGCAGACTGTCCAATCCAAGGTTTACATGGCCTGCGGTGTCTCCGGGCAGATCCAGCACCTGGTGGGAATGCAGTCCTGCGATTTCATTATCGCAATCAACAAAGACCCCGATGCGCCCCTGATGCACCTCGCGGATGTGGCCATTGTCGGTGATATCTTCGAGGTTATCCCAAAACTCATTAATGAGCTGCCAAAGACTTGATGCCAGATCATTAATAACATCCCTAAAATGTAAAAGTTACATTATGCTGTCTCTGATGCAACTATTTACACTCCGCCAAATTGCAATATATGCAAAAATTAAAAATATAAAGCCTTGATGTGCAAGGTGCCGATTTATAAGATTTTATTCTGCTATATCAATAAATATCCTTACTGCATCTTAAAGTTGCATCAGGGGTTGAACAATTAGGTGATAACAATGTCATAAATTTAGAGATGCGTATGGAAAAAACAATCGACAAAGGTGAAATTCTCCAGCGTATAATGCAAGATAATACCCGGAATATGGTATACCGGTTTTACTTGTCTACGCGCACCTACGAGTATGTAACTCCTGCCAGCTTGGATATTTTTGGTTATTCCCCACTGGAAATCCAATCCTTGCCAGAATTAATTGATAAATCCATCCATCCAGAATATCACCAGCTTTACAATAGACAACGCGAACTCCTTGTCCTCGGCAAGAGAGTCGAGCCTTATGAGTATCAGATAATCAATAAAAACGGAGTGGTGAAGTGGGTGGAGGAGCGCTCCCTGCAGGTATTCGATGAACAAGGGCGAGTAATCGCACTCGAGGGAATGCTTACCGATATCACCGAAACCAAGCGCAAGACAGAAAAATTGAGTGGCTGCTACGAACATGTTCAAGCCCGGCTTAACGAACAAACCGTGGAACTGCTTGCCGCCAGTAAGCAACTGCAGGAAATATTCAATAAACTTGAAGATAAGGAAAAGAACGAAGAAACCTGCGAATTGTGGTATCGCACCATGGTAGAGGAACAGGAGGAAATTGTATGCCGTTGGCTGCCGGATACAACTTTAACCTTTGTCAATGAATCATATTGTCGTTTTACCGGTAAGCGTCGGGAGGAACTGCTGGGGATTAAATGGCTTACTCTAGTTCCGGAAGATGTTCGCCCCGAAGTAGCGAAAACCTACCAAGAAACCGTCAGGCAAGCCAAAAAACTTATCTATGAGCATAAATCCATAGGGCACCATAACAATACCCTCTGGCATACCTGGCAGGATTGCCCGCTCCTGGATGAAACGGGGCAGGTGATTGCATATCAAAGCATAGGCCGCGATATCACAAAACAAAAAGAAGTGGAGGAAGCCCTGCGCAAGGAGCGCGACTTTGCAAAAAACCTGATCGAAACCGCCCAGACGATCATCCTGGTGATCGACCTGGAAGGCCGGATCATCGATATCAATCCTTTCGCGGAGAAGCTTTCTGGCTACAAGAAGGAAGAAGTCATCGGCAAGGACGCCTATAAAATTTTGCTGCGGGAAAGCGATCGGGAAAAGACCAGAGAATTTTTAAATAGTTCTATGGGAGATGATAAACTTACTACCATGATTAGCACGGTTATCATCAAAGACGGGACGGAACTCCAGATCGAGTGGAACAACAATACCCTGAAAGATAGTGACGGAAATTTTATCGGGATTTTGATTATCGGGCAGGATATTACTGAACAACAGCAGATGCAGCAGGAACTGAAGCGGGAAAAGGACACCTTGCAGTCACTGGCGACCGGATTATCGGAAATGAAAATCGGGGTTGATATTGTTGGCACCGATTACAGCATTAAATATCAAAACCAGGTTTTGCAGGAGTTGTTTGGGGATTATCTTGGCGAAATTTGTTACCAAAAATATGAAGGCTTGTCGGAACCTTGCAACCCTTGTCCAATGCAGAAGGCGATTAAAACCAATAAGCCAGAAACTGTCGAATTAAAGGGGAAAAATGGCAAGCAATATCAAGTAATCGCCTCTCCCCTGCGCAATCCTGATGGCAGCATTGACAAGGCAATCGAAGTAATTATTGATATCACTGAGCACAAGCAAATGGAAGAAGCCCTGCGTGCTTCGGAGCAACGCTACTGGAGCGTGATTGACAATATCGGCATTGGGATTGCGGTGCTTAACACCAAGATGGAATTAATGGCGCTAAATAAGCAGATGCGCAGATGGTATCCGGATATTGATACCTCTTTACATCAAGTTTGTTATAGAATTTTTAATAATCCTCCGCGGGAAGGGGTTTGTTCCTATTGTCCAACCGCCAAGACCCTTCAAGATGGTCAAACCCACGAAGCAATTACTGAAACCCCGACACCAGACGGGATTATTAATTATCGGATTGTCTCTACCCCCTTGTTAGACAGTGATAACAAGATTGTCGGTGTGATTGAAATGGTGGAGGATATTACAGAACGCCAAAAGATGGAAGAAGCGTTGTCCGCATCCGAGGAAAAATACCGGACAATCTTTGAGAACGCTGGCGAAGGTATCGTCATTACCGTGGTTAGTGACACCTCTTTTATGTATGCGAATTCTACTATCTGCATGATGCTGGGATATACCCAAGACGAACTATTGGGCATGAAGGTTGCCGATATTCACCCTCAGGAATTCATCCCCGAGTTGATGGCAGACTTACGGTCACATCCTGAGGACGAAAACCTCCAGATTAACAATTTGCCTTTTTTGTGCCGGGATGGCACTGTTTTTTATGCTGATCTCAAAACCAGTTCGGTGATGTTAGAAGGCCAGCGCTGTCATATATGTTTTATCACCGATATTACTGCCCGCAAACAGATGGAGGAGCAACTCCGGCAGAGCGAGAAGATGAAGGTAATCGGCCAACTCGCCGGAGGCATCGCCCACGACTTCAATAACCAATTAACCGGCATCATCGGTTACTCTGACATGATTATCTCAAAATCACAGGATGCAGATATCCGCGCCAAGGCTAAAATGATTAATACCGCCGCCCTGCGCTCCGCCGACCTTACCGAACAACTGCTCGCCTTTGCCCGCAAGGGGAAATATTTTTCAACAATTATAAACCTCCACCAGATTATCGCCGAAGTGATTGCTTTTTTAAGCCGGACTATTGACAAGCGCGTTAACATTAAAGAATTTCTTGAAGCCGAGCCGTCACTTGTTATTGGTGATGCCAGCCAGTTGCAGAGCGCGATCCTGAATATTGCCCTCAACGCTCGGGATGCTATTCCGGAGAAGGGGGAGATTATTTTCAGGACCAGGATCACGCAGGTGGATGAAGGCTTCTGCCAGGATAATATTTATCCCATTAACCCCGGCTACTATCTTGAACTCAACATCATCGATACCGGTATGGGCATGGATGAAGAGACCCGGAAGCATATTTTTGAGCCGTTCTTTACCACCAAGGATATTAACCAGGGCACCGGCATGGGATTATCAGCGGTTGACGGCACGATCAGGAGCCACCAGGGCGCGATCAGCTTCACCAGCGAACCCGGAGAAGGCACCGCGTTTTCAATTTACCTGCCTTTGGCGGATAAAGCCGGCGAGAGTGAATTGGAGCCGACCGGCCAAATTGAGCGCGAAGATTATACAGACAAACTCAGCGGAATTGACAACGCCAAGACCCTGCAAATTTTATTGGTGGATGACGAAGCCGTGGTCTGCGAAATGATTAAAGATGCCTTGGAAGAACTTGGCTGCGAAGTGACCACGGTAAAAGACGGCATGACGGCCCTGGAATATTACCGCAAGCAGTGGCGCGAAACCGATCTCATCATCCTGGACTTAATGATGCCCAAGGTCAGCGGGCATGAAATTTTCTCCAAAATGCGGATAATCAATCCTGAAGCAAGGGTCATCATTTCTTCGGGCTACAGCCTCAATGATGAAGTCAAGACTATGCTTCGCCAGGGCGCGCACGCTTTCATCCAGAAGCCCTACAAGGGCAGCGAATTACAGAAAGTAATCCAGGAAGCGGCGGGGGTGTGCTGAGGATTATTGCAAGTTCTCGAGCAGTTGCTCAAGTTCCTGCTTGCGCGGCAATAATTCTTTCTCAACCGCGTTTTGATTCAAATTGTAAACCCACCAAAAGATCATCATGGTAATCCCAACCACGCAAACAAAACATACTATCCCAAAGGCTGCTCCGGTACTTTCGAGGGTCGGAATAATCTTAAACCCAATATAACAATAATGAGTTAGCACACCAATGCCGGGAGGCAACAAGTACCACCAAAAGACATTCTTCAAAAGCCAAATCTGATGATTAACCGCTGTCAGAGACTCTTTGATGCAACTCTGGAGAGGATCAAATAACTTGGGGGCTTTTCTTTTCTGGAGGAACCGGTCTATAACCATGAAACCGCCTACAAAGAGGCAGCTTGAAGCCAGCAGCAGCAGGGGCCACTCCCGGGAGTCGCTGTAATCATTAAGAAAAACCAGAAACATCAGAAAAGCGATAGCGACTTCTAATACATCCCGCCTTAAAATCATCGCGGCGAAGTCTCTTTTGGCCCTTTGCAGAATCTGCAACAGTACCGGCAAGTCGATCTTCGGCTGGCAAGCGCTTGCCTGGGATTGCCAGGTGGTACGAAGGTCATCAAAGGTCATCAATAAGTCCTTTCATTAATCGGCCCAAAGATTTTTTAGCCCGGTTGAGCTTCACGCCAACATTACTGGCGGTAATGCCCAGCACCTCGGCCATTTCCTGATAAGCCAGCCCATCCAAATGCATCAGGATGATGGAACTCTCTGTTTTGGGTAATTGCCGGATAGCAATGTAGAGTTTATTGATTATTTCCAGGTTCTCAATGGAGTCGTTTCCGGCATTTTGGGAGTCAATTTCTTTAAATGAATCCAGAAAAGTTTGGTGCTTTTGCCTTCGCTTTTCCTGACGATTCCAAACCAAGGCGGTATTCAAGGCGACCCGGTAGATCCAGGTGGTTTCCTTGGCATTGCCCTTAAAATTCGGGATGGAGAGCCAGAGTTGCAGCAGGATATCCTGGAAGAGATCTTCCCGGGCTTCAGGCACAATTGCATAGGCCCTGACAATATGCATGATCAGCCCCAGGTGTTGGTCCAACCAATCGGTGAAGATATTATCTTGCTTATCTGTCATTAATAATTTGCTCTCCTCTATAATAATAGTAACTCTAGCAACTGATTTATTACATACAAATCTAGAGGGATGCAAAAATTTATTGCGGAGTGGAGATGGTAGTATGGAGGGGGGGAATTCAAGCGATAGTGTAGGTCATAAATTCATCATAAAAAAATCGGGATAGCCAATAAAGGGCTATCCCTGATATTATAAACTTCGAAATAGTGCTTTTTTTTTTAACTCTATCGCCCTAAAATCTTCTTCATCTTCTTGGCTGTATCGCGCGCGAGCTGCATGTCCGGCAACACCATATTCGGCAACCGGCAGAAGGGGATCATCTCGGTGGTGATGGGGCCGGTGTACTTAACCTTCTGCAAGGCCTTGAGCACGGCCTGCCAGTTGACATCTCCTTTGGCGAGATCATCGCCGAAGCCGTGCAGCACGCCGCCGCAGTCCTCGCGGGAGAAGTTCTTGAAGTGCACCGCCTTGATGCGCTTGCCGAGGATCTCGATCCAATGCTCGGGGTAACCATTGATCATACAATTGCCGACATCGAAGTAGACCCCGAGGCATGAGCTCTTAAACTGGTCGACAAAGGACTTCATCGCCATCGGATCGGTGAGAAACATGTTCCAGACGTTTTCGAGCGCGATATTAACTCCGAGTTTCTTTGCGGTGGGGAGGCACTGGCGTAGCGATGCCGTGGAGTTCTTCCACGCTTCGGCATACGGCACGACCGGCTGGGAAGGATCCCACGCTACCGCGATCGCGCCCGGCACCACCAGCACGGTCTTCGCGCCAACCCACTTGGCGACCTGGAGGTATTCCTTGGTAAACTTGATCGCTTTCTGGCGCACCTGGGCTTTTGGGCTGGAGAGCGCCGCACCCCAGTAAAAACCGGTGGCAAGGGTTTCAATCTTCATGCCGAGATCCCGCGCGCACTTGCGGATGGCCTGGCATCTTTCCTCTTTAATTCCAGGCGCGAAGCAACCGGCGTCAAAGGTTAGTTCCAGGCCGTCAACGCCCATCTTTTTGGCTTCGGCAAGGGCCTGCTCGACAGGCTTGGTGCCTTCAAAGCCGCCAATGGTCCAGTAATTCATCTGCATAATGTTCTTCATTTTCATGGCTGTTCCTTTGCTTTCATTAAAGTTTGACCTTGACCGGCCTGCCGGTCTGAGCGGATTTAACCTCGGCCTCAAGCAGCTTGACGCTATCCATCGCTGCCTTGGGGGAGATGATCTTCGAGGTTTTCTTCTTGGCAATGCAATCAATAAAGTGCTTGAGCTCAAGCTCATAGCCGTCGGCCTGGGAGAGCTTGAGCTTCTTCGACATGCCCTTGAGCGGGTGGATAGTGAGCGAGCAGTCCGGCGCTCCAACCATGGTCGCCTTCTCCATCGCCACGTTGAAGGACATTTCGAAGCCGAAGCCAGGCGCGTATTCCCAACCGCCTTCGGCCACGACCAGCTTGTCCCGGCCGAAATCGTAGGCGGTGATAATATGGTCCATGCAGCCCTTGAACTTGCTAGCGGTATGGCTGGAGACGGACTTCGGCTTGCCGAGGGCAAAGAGGATGAAGTCGGCGTCGTGGATATGCATATCGAAGGCGCAGGAACCGCTCTTCTTCTGATCCAGCAGCCAGTTCTGCCACGACCAGGTCGGGGTCTTCGGGGTCATGGACAAACGGCGGAAGACGGCCGAGATTACCTTGCCGTATTGCTTACTCTTGATGATCTCCGCCGCTGCGCTGTACATCGGCCAGAAGCGGATGCAGTGGCCGACAAAGAGCTGGCGCCGGGCCTTGGTAGCGGCCGCGACCATTTTCTTGGCTTCCTGCGAGGTGCGGGCGAGCGGCTTTTCGCAGATTACATGCTTACCC
>JAFGNG010000056.1 GCA_016927125.1 Planctomycetota bacterium
GTTCAGACCAGGTGGCGGCCGCTTCCGGCCAGGTTTCTTCCGCCAGCCAGCAGTTGGCCGAGGGTGCTACCGAGCAGGCTGCATCACTCGAGGAAACCTCCTCCGCCTTGGAGCAGATGGCCTCGATGACCAGGCAGAACGCGGAAAACGCGCAGAATGCTAATTCCCTCGCCGTCCAGGCGCGTGACGCCGCCGAGATGGGTAACACCTCGATGAAGGATATGCTGACGGCGATGGACGAGATCAACAACTCCTCCAATGAGATCAGCAAGATTATCAAGGTAATTGAAGAGATCGCCTTCCAGACCAACCTGCTGGCGCTAAATGCGGCAGTGGAAGCAGCCAGGGCGGGTGATGCTGGCAAGGGCTTCGCAGTGGTGGCGGACGAGGTTCGCAACTTGGCCCAGCGCAGCGCCGAAGCAGCGAAGAATACCACGGGGCTTATTGAGGGCGCAGTCCAGCGGGCGCAAAACGGCACCAAGATAGCGGAAGAAGCTGGCAAGGCCCTGGGCGAGATTGTAGACAATTCCAAGAAGGTGGCTGATCTGATTGGCGAGATCACCACTGCCAGCAACGAACAGGCGCAGGGGGTTGACCAGGTCAATACCGCGGTTGCGCAGATGGACAAGGTAACGCAATCCAACGCTGCCAATGCTGAAGAGTCCGCATCCGCAAGCGAAGAGCTGGCGGCACAGGCGGAGGGCTTGAACGACATGATTGATGAACTCTCCGCCATGCTGAGCGGCAAAACCAACCAGAAGAGCACTAGCACACAACCAGCACAAACTCCAAGAAAACCGATCAAGACTCTGGCCATGGCGCACGCAGGACATAGCGCTGAATCTTTCGGGAGTGCTGTCACTAATTCCCACAGACACGAAATCCCGAAGGTCCTAAACCCCAACGAAGTTATCCCCATGGATAGTGAAAGGGAGGATTTTAAGGATTTCTAAGGAGAATGCTGAACTAAAGCGCCTTAAGATTGGAAGACCAAAGTGTTAAATTATTCCTCTCTGTAAAAGCCTTACAGAGTTTGGTACCTGGCAAAGAAATTTGCCAGGCACCATTTTTTTTAACTTGTTGCTTAAAAATAAGCCATCTATTTTTTGGGGTTATATATTTACAGATCAGATTTTATAAATATGATAATTAATAGTTAATGTTACCTAGGGAAATTCAGGAGACAATCATGGCAGGTAATTTTAAAATCACAGTCCTGATGGAAAACACTGCTGGCAATGATAAGTTGATCGCAGAGAAAGCGCTCTCATTTCATATTGAAACCAACCGCACCCAGGGCTTGTTCGATACCGGCGAAACCAGCGCCGTGGTCAGCAATGCTGTGGCCTTGGGTGTAGACTTGTCTAAAATCGAGTGGATTGCCTTGAGCCACGGCCACTTGGACCACACCGGCGGCCTGGCTGGAGTCCTGGAGGCATCGGGAGGCAGTAAAGTATACGCCCACCCGGATGTGTTTGTAACCAAGGAATCCGCTGATGCGGACGGCAAGATGGAAAATGACGGCGTGCCACTTGACCAACAGGCTTTCAAGGCGCTGGGAGCCCGGCTGGAGCTTTCTTCCAAGCAGGTAGAGATTACTGAAAACATTATCCTGACCGGTGAAATTCCAAGGAAAACCGATTACGAAGCCCCAGAGGAAAAGTATTACCTGCGCAATGATGAGGGAGTTAAACTTGATCCCTTCCTGGATGATCAGTCACTTATACTAAAAACCCCCAAGGGCCTGGTAATTCTCCTCGGTTGCGCCCATGCGGGGGTGGTGAATATAGTCAAGCATATCATTGCTATTACGAACGAGTCAAAGATCCACGCGGTAGTCGGCGGTATGCACCTGATGAGATCATCTGAAGAAAGAATCGCGAAGACGGTCGCGGCGTTGCAGGAACTTGGCGTAGAAAAGGTCGGCCCCATCCACTGTACCGGAGAGAGGGCCTTTGCCGCCTTCCGGGCTGTCTACGGGGACAACTGCTTCGCCGCCCCCTCGGGAACGGTGCTGGAGTTTTAAATGGATTACTATTTTAAAGTAACCGAAGGCTATATCTTTTTGTAGCACAGACTCTCCAGTCTGTGTTTTCCCCGGTTAGAGAACCGGGGCTACAATATAAACGTTAATTAGCGCAGGCTTGTTCGGCAAAAAGGTGCGGGTTAGAAGCAATTACTCATAGAAGCTAAACTTTTAAATCGATTCTTCCGGATCATTAAGCCAGGCATTGACGGTGGAAAAGTCGATTAGCTCCCCGTCATCATCCTCTGCTTCTACATGCACGGCATCTGTATAATGGCGGTTATCCGGGGTTAGGATATGCGCAGTGACAAAGATCAGGTCGCAGGAGCGATCGCGATAATTATCTTTGGTGCGGAATAGATGTCCAAACCAAGGCATATTTCCAAGCACAGGAACTTTCTTGACGTTGTCGGTTATGTTATCGCGGAAGAGACCTCCGATGACAACAGTTTCCCCATCGTTAATAATCACTTCCACCTCAATGGTATCAGTGGCAAAAATGGGTGTTTGCAGGGTAAATTGTTCGGATTCTGTGGTCTCAGCTCCAGTTCCAGCATCGGTTGAAATAATCCTGGTTTCTTGACTCCAACCATCTAACTTGGTGATAGTCGGCTTGATCTGCAGGCTGATAGTTCTCATATCACGCCCGACACTTGGCCGAACTACCAATTTATAATTCTCCACGCCATCTTCATACGCGGAAGGCAGGATTGTGGTTGAAGTGGCGGCAGAATTATCAGTAGAAACCCCCCCACTGACTGCCTCCCAATCGGAAGCATAGCGGAAGGTTTTTTCCTTGGTAATAAAGCCTTCATGATTATTAAGGGCAATTACCCTTGGGGCACTCATAATTTTGCCTGACTCTAACGCTTTAAGAGCGGACAAGGTTATATTAAACTGATGTTCGCTCAATACGCCGGTGAGATTTAGCCCCAGGGCTTCCCCAGGTGCGGCAGGGGTAACACCGGTGCTGATAGCCGCGGCATTAGCTATATTATCCAAAGTAATTTTATCATGAAACCCATGAGATCCATATAAATCATTGCTGGGTAGATTGCGCTGTGGATTTCCCGACATTGACCAATTGACACCAAGTTGGTCGTAATCTTTTTCATTGATGGTGACAAAGATGGAAGTAATTAAAACTTGTACCGGCGGCACATCCAGCATCTCCACCACCTTGCGCACATCATCAATGATGTTGGGGGTACTGGAAATTATCAGGCTGTTGGTCTTATAATCCAGAGTCCAGGTGGATTCTTCCGGCCAACCCGGCCAGTTTCCCGCCATCCATTCCATCATGGCTTCAATATCTGAAGCCACATTTTCACCTTCAACAGTTTCACCACCAGCGCTGAGGATAAGGCCGGTTTTGAGTGGGATAATTTCGGGTTGGAAGAGCGAACCGCCGCCGTCTACTCCTTCGGCATACATCCAGACAATGCCATCTTTGATGGTATAATGCAGTCCCTGGCTGCTGGAGAGGTACTCTAAAATACTGCTAAGGGTAATATTACGCGCCTGGATATTGATCTTTTTACCTGCGACTGCCTCGGAGGGATAAATAATATTGATATTGTGGGTATTAAAGAGGAGTTGCAGGACATATTCCACATCGGTATCGATCAGGTTGATGGAGGGGATCATAGAATTGAGCGCTTCGCGCACATCCTGCATCGCTTCTTTATTGCGGGTAAAGGGCACCTGCATCCGGTCGGGTCGGGGCAAGTCCGGCAGCCGTCTTGGGACTGTACCCATCCTTGATGCTTCTGTCATTACCGCACGGTCGCGCACTTCCCGTTCAACTTCGATATTGGCATCTTCATGATGCGCCAACTCTTCAACCGCTTCCCGGCGCAGCTTACGAGCAGTGGCGTTGGTTTTGTCAACGATGAGGATTTCATCGCAGAGGTCGATGCACTCCTGGTAGCGATTGACCTTCTTAAGAAGCTTGGCCCGCAGGACCTTCTTGGCGATCAGGTTCGAATGTTCGCGGAAATCAGCTTTTTCTTCTCTGAAGTCTTTGCGCTGAGTTAATCCGCCCGGCATGGGAATGTCAGCAATGTCTGGAGAAAAGTCTTCGGCCCTGCAAAGTTCAAGCAAGCCGGGAGAGATTAGAAGCAAGAAAAGAATCATCAGATAGCGGGTCATGGTTCAGCCTTTTCAACCTGGTTTTATCCCAATACCTGGCTTGTTGAACTTCGAATAAGCCGAGACCTTGGGTTATAATTTTTTTCAAAAGTATCAATTCTGTCACAATTCCTCTATGGCGCTATAAAC
>JAFGNG010000057.1 GCA_016927125.1 Planctomycetota bacterium
GCATCGATGAAGGCCGCGGTCCCGCCGTCCTTCTGGCAATTGGCCACGACATGGAGGGCAAGAGTGGTCTTGCCGGAGCTTTCCGGGCCGAAACACTCGACAATCCTGCCGCGCGGCAGCCCGCCGACACCGAGCGCCGCGTCCAAAGAGAGGCTGCCGGTGGAGATGACGTCGACCGGCACCACCGTGGTGTCGCCCATGCGCCGGATGCTCTCCCCGCCGAAGCGCTTTTCAATCTCGCCGAGGGTGCGCGCGAGGTTCTTGTCCTTATCGGTTGATGCCACAATCTCCGGAGTCTCTACCTTTTTTTTCTTTGCCTTTGCCTTAACCATTGCCCTGCTCCTTCCTGTTTAAACACCTGTCAGAATAAATGCTTAGCGTAAACGACGATGTACTCCAATCACCTTGCCGCCAATACGGAAAGGCGTCTCTTCCGGATCAATTTCCATAGGTTGGTAAAGCTCGTTGGCGGGGATGAGTTCGATAATCTTCCCGCGCCGGTGGATGCGCTTGACCGTGGCCTCTTCATCAATAATGGCAACACCAATCTCGCCGTTGTCCAAGCTGGGTTGCTCATGCACAATCACATAATCGCCGTCCCAGATGCCGTCGTCGATCATGCTGTCCCCCTCCACGCGCAAGGCATAGAGCTTGTCATTACCGCCGAAGAGCGTTTCGAAAGCAAGGTAGCCGTCGAGGTTCTCTACCGCTGTGACCGGCAGGCCCGCGGCTACGCGGCCGACAATGGGGATGCCCTCCGGCTTCTCCAGGTATTCTTCAGCCAGTTCAATCCCGCGCGAGGTGTTCGCCCTGCGGGTCAAGCAGCCCTTGCGCTCCAGGGCAGCCAGGTGGTCGCGCACCGCGTTGGTGCTCTTGATGCCGAAGCGCTCGGCAATCTCGCGCACCGTCGGTGTGTAGCGCTCCTCGCGAATGCACTCAATCAGGAAGTCGAGAATCTCCTGTTGTTTTTCCGTCAGCTGTTTCATTTTCACCCCTCCATCAATCTAACCTGATTTCTACTATCGACCGATTATACTGAACACTTGAGCAGATGTAAACAAAAAAGCAGATATTTTTTGGACAGTGGGTGAAAATTTAGAAGCTTGGCATAGATAAGATAATTAATTATAGTGAGTTATGTCTAAATATGCAGGCGTGAAAATATATCAAAATGTCTGAAATTTATAAATTTGGTTTTGAAAAATGTCATTTCTGCAGGTGGCACATCCACATCAATAATATTCAACTCCTTTTCCCAGCTTTCGTGCCGCAGCTTCTCTGTCTCCAATTGAATTAAAACAACGAATTTTTAAGTGAGTCTGAGGAAGGACGCAACAATCTAACATCACTTGTAATATTGTACCATCACTATCCTGGTAGACTGGCCAGACTTCACATGGTCCTTTCCCGTAAAGGGGGCAGGCGAAGTGTTTGTTAGGATTAAATATAGCTTTATAATAAGAAGAATCTGAATGAGTATAGGTTGGTGCGGTCCACTCCCGGCGCTGGCATTCTTTACAATATAATAAATCCTGCCGAACAATAATTACGGGCAGAATTTCGTTGGGGTTATAGAGCAGCCCGGAGAGCAAGGACGCTTTCCATTTAAAAGTTCCATCACAATCGGGGCAAAACCGGTCCGGGCAGCCGTAGGATTGGGAGTAATACTGGAAATATATTAAAACCGTAATCACTACCAGCATTACAGCCAGGATTGTGAGCAGGACTATTCATTTGGTTTTCATAATGAAATCTTAATTAGAGTGAGATAGGTTTAACTATGTAGCTGCGTTGTCGCCACTTACTCTTTTTTTTCAAAAGCCTGTCGAACCAGAGAACGGATTTCTTCCGGATTATTCAAGCCTTTCACCTCTTCCGCATCCAGCAACTCCATCCCGCGATAAAAGGCAACGCGGTCAAGGGCTTTTTCTGAGCCCAACCAGAGGGCGTCGGGAGTATAAATTATCCACTCATCATCATCAAAGGCGCAGAAGGTTGCGATGCATTTAGCGTTAGCGGTTTCATATAGGCTGAAAATATTTGACTCGTATTCCTGTGTTAACAGGAGATTGTGGCTTACTTTAATTGAAAACTCTTTTTCTTCGTCTGCTTTATTTAGGAGCGGCTGTTTCCCTAAAAATTCTCCGCTGCTGGAATATTCTACAATTTCCCGGTTTTTACTTTCAGGATTAGGGCGTTGAAAGAGAATTGTATCTTCCATAGACCAATGCATAAAAGTCATGTAATCGCTGTATGGCACTGTTCCTAATAGTTCTTGCTTTTGAGGCTCCCAGACTTCAAAACGTTCGGCTCCTTGCCGATTAGAACTTGGTTTTACATGCACCAGGAGCTTGTTTCGCAGAGAATTTAAGTGACAGCTTTCCCACTCTGTCACCACAACGTCGGTTGCAGCCGTCAATTCAGCAGTTTTTAAGTTAAAAAAGGCAAGCAGTTCAATAGAACCATGGTTGGTATAGTGATCAAATTCTTTGCGGATTTCATCGTCAGATGCGATATCTTTGGGAAACCAGCAGCGTACAGCCATAATTCCATCTTCCAATAACACGAGCGGTTTCAATTCTTTTTCGTATCCCACAGTCGAAACAAAACTGGCTTCAGGAAGGTTCCAGGTTTTAAGAAGGTAAGCACCTCCCGGTTTCATGGAATTGCACGTAATTGTAAAAAATCCCAGCCTTTCATCCCAAAAAATCCGGTTGGAAAGATGGCGTTTCCTTGCCAAGGGCAGCTTATGTATATGTTCTTCAGGAAAATGCGGTAGCGAATCCGGAAATTTATTCAGTAGATCTTCCGGTATAGCACCGCTCACTGGGCCTACCACAGTATTTGCTTTTTTAGTTGTAAGATCTATTGTTTGGGTGATTCTTCTAATCCGTGGAGCGTGCGAACCGAAATTTCCATTTGCTCCGTCAACTGTTAACTTCTGGCCATCTTCGGAGAAGGTTATTGCCATAGGAGCTTGCACCTGTAAAAGACAATTCCATTCCGCTTCCGTTGATGAGAAAAGCTTATCTGCGGGGATCCTGAAAAGAGTCGATTTCCGATTTTCTGATTGAGAAGATTCCCCTTGGCGAGGAGAAGTAGGCATTCCTGGTTGGTAAAAATTTAGTTTCTCGTTGTCAGGATTATCAACCAACCCGCCCTTGGCAAAGTAAATATACTTGTCATCAGGAGAAAAAGCGATAACATGGGCATTTTCCAGAATGGCAACTTTTTTGATAACCCCATATTTAAGATTAAGCGCATATGCCTCGCTTCCTTCAGGAAAATCTGTGCCCATCCCGCATCCCTTAGAAAAAAGCAGTTGCGAACCATTATTTGAAAAGGCAAAGAATATCTGTTTGGCGGGTAATCTTTTGGGTGTGGGAAGTATATATGTAACTCTCCCATGCAACCTATCAATGATATATAAGAATCGAGAGACATGATAAGAACCATAAGAAACCGCGTATTTGCCCGTAGGATCGTTTGATACTGCATCTTCTTTCCAGGCTAACTGCGGTACGATGCGAACCGGTTGCGGCGTAGTGGTTTCAGGTTTACCTTCCGCGGCGTGTAGAACTGTAAAAACTAAAAGGTAAACCAAAAAGATTGCCGGCACGCGCGACAGTTGGGCTGAGCGCATTTGCTTCTCCTTTGCTTAAGCTCTTGGCAATGATTTTAATAATATTGGCGGCTATTCCACTACGATCGGTACATAGGCAAATTTCTACCCGGGGGTGGCCCCGATAGCTCCCCTATTGGGGTTGCGGAGCAACAAGCGACAAAACTGCAAAATTTCGTTACCTCAGTAATTTAATTATTATCCCGCCACCGCCTCCACCCTTCACCGCTTGTGACTTCGTCGCCACGATAGAAAAGCTATCGTGACCACCATTCTGTGATCTCCCGTTTGTAGAATCGGGGTTACATTTACTCTTTCACCACCACCGAGTTATGCTCCGGCTCCGCAATCCTTTTTATCTTATTGCCATCGGAGTCGTATTCATACAGGATATTGCTTGTCATTCTGAACATTTCTCCATCCCAGTCATAGATGCTTTCATATGATTGTCGCGCGCCCATGTGCCATTTAGTAGTGAACCTTTTGTCCCCATTCCATTTATAGCTATTCCCAGACATCCTTCCCGCAAATTGCAGTCCGTTCTCAATGGGGATAAAAAAGTAGTATGCTCCATTGTCCTGCATCCCCCGCATCATCGCTAATTTGACAACGATTATAACATTTTCGGTTCCCGCCTGAAAACTGAAGTGTTGCATCGAACTTTCCGCCGCCAGCTTAAACAAGGCATCGTCATCCGGTGTCAAGCTGTAGTCGCCATCGTTACCCATGAAGCGGAAGCATTCCTGCCAATTCTTGAAGACGCGTTTGTCCTCTGGAGGGGTTGGAGGGGCGGGCATTGACCGACAGCCGCTGAGGCAGAGAATCAGCAAGAGGATGAAAACTTTCTGGGTTTTCATTTTAATCATACTTTATTCCACCACCAACGGTACATAGTCGAATTTCTGCCCGCCGACGGAGGCGTCGACCATCAGGCCCTTGTCCGCGATCACGAAGATGGCCATGCCGTCCTTGTAGTCCGCCTTGGCCGCGGCCCCGGCAGTCACCGCCACCGCGGTCGCCTGCGCGGAGAAGGTAAACTCCCCGGTGCGGAAGAGATCCAGGTCCGGCTTCTCCCGGAAGAAGATTATCTCGCGGAAGTACTGCCCGCCGAAGGTGAGGCCGAGGGTCGCCTGCGACATGTCGCAGTAGCCGACCTTGGCGCCCTGCTCGAAGACTTCGCCATTGCCGTACGCCCCGCCGACCCAGAAGCCACCCTTGAATATCTTCGGGATGACTGCGTAGCCGTAGGACTTGTCAAAGAAGGCCTGGATGCCGGGGTCTTCCCGCTTGAAGTCGGCAATTGCCGCTTTGACCTTCGCCTCGACCACATCCTTGGATTCCTGCGAATCCGGGACTAGGCCACAGCCGGCAATCCCTACCAACAGCACTACCAAAACCATGCCCATGGTTAAGGTTCTAAAAAATCCCGGTTTCATTGTGCTCTCCTTTCGTAACGCCTGAACTTATTTTAATCTACTGTTATGGGCACGGCACACCGTGCCCCTACAGCGCTTGTTCGAAAATTCCCCTCACCCCTACCCTCCCAAGGAGCGAGGGTGTCTCCCCTCCCTCTGGGAGGGGATTAAGGAGAGGGATATAATGCCAGCCGAGGCTACTCGGCATCCTCATTCATCTCCTTGATGAAGTCTTCGGCTTCGCGGATGGAGACGTCCATATCCTCGAGGAGCTTGGCGACGTCGGTTTCGACACTGGCAATCTCGTTGCGGATGGAGGCGATGGCCTTGGCGTTCAGGTTATGCTTGAGGAAGAGCACCTGGTCGCGGAAGCTGTTCAGCACCGGGTCGATGCGGCTCTCGGCGGCCTTCATGCGGGTGATGAGCTGTTCGTAGCGCGCCTTGGTCTGCTCCATGGTGCGGCGGCTGTTCTCGCGCAGGGTGTCGCTGTTATACTGTGCCAGTTCCTCTTCCCATTCGGCAAAGAGATCCTTGCTGACCTTCTCGACCGAAACAATCCGCTTGTGCACCTCGGCGGCCTTGTCTTCACTGGCCTCGAGCTCGCTGCTCAGTTTTTTATAGACCCGCTCCAACTCCTCGCCCTCAACCTTGACGACGGAGCTGAACTGCTCGAGCGCGGAGGCGAACTGCTCGCGGGTTTCCTTCTGCGA
>JAFGNG010000058.1 GCA_016927125.1 Planctomycetota bacterium
ATAGCTTTATCAAAGCGACAATGCGTAAATACCATAGTATCTTCGCCGGCGAACTTTCCGGGCATTTTTACTTCCGGGATATCTTTACCACTGATAATGCCGAGATGGCCGCGATCCTCACCCTCTCCCAGATTTCCCGCAGCGGCAAGAAATTTTCCGAACTGATTGCCCCCTATAGGAAATATTTCGCCTCCGGTGAAATCAATTTCGAGGTTGAGGATAAGGACGCAAAGCTCGCTGCCCTGAAGAAGACTTATGCGGACGCCGAGCAGTATGAGCTTGACGGGGTCACCATCCGCTACCAGGATTGGTGGTGCAATGTCCGTCCCAGCAATACTGAACCGGTCTTACGCCTCAACCTGGAGGGCCGCACGGAGGCACTGCTTACAGAGAAGCTGGCGGAAGTGAAAGCCCTTCTCGAGAGGTGAGCGATGGACTACGAAGAGCTCCCCAAGATTGATCGCCTGGGCGGCAGCCTAGCCCGGGACGGGCTCAAGAAGATTCGCCGGATTACCACCAAGATCACCGGACGCTTGAAAATCGGTCGCGGCGAGAACGATCCTTTCTCCCAGAAAAAGCTAAATTTTTCCGAACATCCCGACAACATCCTCCTAGTCAAACTCTGGGGGATCGGCAACATGGTCCTTGCCGGGCGGGCTTTTGCCAGCATCCGCAAGGCTTATTTCCGCTCCCGGATTACCATGCTGACCACTCCTGAATGCCAGGAGGTCTATGAGCAAGGCCGCTTCTGGGATGATCCTTTGGTCTTTGCCCCCCAGGACGCAAAAACCCTCCCGCAGGCGATGAATTCAATTTGTAAAGAAATTTCCAAGGGGAAATTCAGCCTGGCGGTAAATTTTGAAGGCCTCAGCGAACTGGCGGAATTTCTTGCCTGCCGCAACAACATCAAAACTACGGTTGGTTTCTCGCCGGTTGACAAACCTTCGAATTATACGCTGGCCGTGCCGTGGGATGCGGAAGCTTCGATTGAGGAGCTCTTCTATAAGTGCGCCCGTGCTACCGGCGGCGAAGCCATGCCCCCGGGTTTGATTGCCCCGAGGGTTAATTCCAAGGAAAAAGATTATTGCGAGCGACTGCTCAGTGAGTTTGAGATTGATCCCCACGCGCTCCTGATCGGGATCAATGTCAATGCCGGAAGTTTCTTTCCCCAGCGCTGTTGGCCGCCGGAGAAATTCGCCCTGCTGGCACAGATGCTGGAGGCGGAGCGTGAATTTCGCACTGTCTTTATCGGCGCCCCCGGGGAAGAACGCTATGTCGCGAAATCCTTGCGGCTGATGGAGCATTCCGCCATTGATCTGAGCGGCAGGCTGACTCTCCCCCAACTGAAGGCGCTGCTCCAGCGCCTGCACCTGTTGATTGGCAACGACTCCGGCCCCGCCCACCTCGCCGCCGCGCTGGGCGTGCCAACCGTGACCCTCTTCGGCCCGGAATCACCGACCCGAGTGGGCAGGCAGGGCGAGGAAAAGCACGCGAACATCCAGATCGCGGCTGACTGCAGCCCCTGCATTTCATTGTTGGGAATGGAGCGGAACATCTGCGAAGAGGGCGCGGCCTGCATCCGGGACATCCCGGTGGAAACGGTCCACCGGGTGGTTATGGATATGCTGGATCACCTCTCGGACCCGGAGGATCCCCCCTGGCTCGCTTCGGTGGAAGGGGATTCCGGCTGAGCAGTTTCTTCCGCCGTGCTCTTGGGAAACTGCGGCCACGCCGCGGCAATCTTTTTGAGCAGCGCCGCTGATTCGTTATTGTCAGTCAGCGCAAAATATTCTTTCTGCAACTTCAGGATTTTATCGCGCTGGTTAACGGTGATCAGCCGGATCGGCTCTACCCCCTCTCCCTTCTCCCCGCCATAGCGGATCACATGGACTTTATTGCTACCCATCTCGGCAGGCTCTTTTTCATAAATCCAGAGCAAGCCGCTCGGTGAGCTCTTCTTCAGGGGGAAGATGCCATACCGTTCCTCCGGGTGCGGCAGGGTCTGCGACTGCAGGGCTTTCAGATCCAGCTTTTCAAACAACTCCGCCTCGCTCTGTGGCAAGGTAGGATAGAAATCGCGCGTGAGACGGTGAATTCTCATCATGTGGGCCATGGCGAGGTTAGGCCGGTCGAGTTCTCGCAGGTAATCCTTGGTCTGCATGTAAAGGCCATGGCCGAAAAGAGCCAATGCGGCCAGGGTAAGAATGCCAAGCAGCAGGTTGATCTTTTCCGAGGGCAGGCGCCCTCCCTGGAAGTCAAGCTGCTCCACATGGTACTCATAGAAAATCCCCAGGGCGCGGGCGCCGACAACCATCGATGAAATATAGGCGGTAATCGCGAGTACCTGCAAGGGGATGCCCAGGTAATAATTCGGGTTGTAGCCGGTGAGGTAAGAAACTGACCGAGTGTAAAGTTCCCCGCCGATTTTGAAATAAATCGCGCCGGTAATGATCGTAACCACGAGTAATCCGAAATACTCGCCCGGTACCAACAGCGTATTCTTCACTACATGCAGGAGATTAAATCCCGCGGTCTTGGTAATGGCTTCCGATCTTAAAAAGGCCATGGGAGCGAAGCTGCCCAAAAGAGCAAGAATAAAGACACTCGGCCCGGTCCAGAGGAAGATCTCCTCGGAGCCGGAACTTAAGTATGCCAGCAGGAAAGCTGCGCCGAAGTAAAACGCGGCCCAGGTGAGGACTGAGTAAAAATTATCACGGTGATCCATGCGCTCAAGCGGAGGGGAGCGGCGGCCGGCCCAGACCGTGTTACGCACCAATCCGACCAGGAGGCTGCAATAGTAAGAGAATGCTGCCATCACTATGAGTGCTGCCAGGAAGACCGTAATCCCGACCACAATCCACTGCTTTTGCTGGTCCCCAATATTATCCATCACATAGGCAATGCCGAACTTGGAAAGCACACTGGCAGCAACCACGACAGCAGAGATCCCGAGCAGGAAAACAAGCAGCGAGACCGAGCTGGCCAGGGGGTAGATGCAAGCCTTGAGCAGCAAGACCCAGTAAGAGCTTTTCAGCCCGAGCGCCTTCAGGATCACCCCGGTGCCGTGATCCCGGCTGATCGCGTCCGTTACCGGGGTAAATTTTCTACAGCTCGGACAGACAATATCCTCATCCTTGAAACCGGGAGGTAGGTTAATTGCAGTCTGGCAATGGATGCACTTGACTATCAGGTTCTGCGGTTCCTTGGCCGCGGGGAACTGCACCGGGGTGCCGCAAACCGGGCACACGCCTTGGCCGCCGAGATCATCCTTGTAAACTTCAATTAATCCCCGGCACTTTTTACAGGTAAGTTCTGATACTGGTTTTGCCATGCCCGAACTCCCGGATAATATTATGGGATAACTTCCAACTGTTAAAAAGCTTATGCGGGTTTTCGCAAGCTGTCAAATTATCATAAAATATTTATATATAATTATCCAGTTTTATTCTACAACACCCGGAAAAACCGTGTTTTCTTGAGGTACTCTGCTGCTTGACATTTGCCGAGGATACAATTCTCCGGTTAATCTTCACTATCAAAATCAGATGAGAACCAAACCATGCGAAAAATAACATTAATTATAAATAATAGTCTTTCTGTATATTCATCTGTAATTTGATCTGTGCCCTTTTGTCTGGAGATGACATAATCATTGTTTTCAACCGCAAACTTTGCAGGAAAAAGTAATACTAACGGCAAGATCAGTACGCGGAGCAGAATTTTCCAAGAATCTAAAAAAGTGCCTCTGCCGGTTAAACCAAGATGCCACTTGCTGCCATTATTCCCCTCTAACCAAAGTCCTTTTTGACATTTAACTATTATTGGACATTCAATTTTACCAAATTCATTATTTTTGTTGTCAATGATATGCCAAGACTTAATCGCATTCATCTTAAACCAGGTTTTCCAAAATGGCTCCCCTTCTTTGCTTGGATAATTTTCCCATTGGAGTTTCCCTAAAAAAACTCCTTCCAAGAACAGTAAAAGGCTGGCTGGCTCTTTGCTATTGCTGATGAACTCCATTGATATATTATTCGCCAGCAAAACTATTCCATATAGCGCAACTTCATCTCCTTTTTTGCCTTTGTCAAAGCAAGCATTTCCAAAATTCTTCCAGCTTCGAAGGGCAGAAAAATAACATTGCGTTATTTTTGTATTACTTCCCCCAGAAAAAGTAATCTCCTTTAATCCTAATTCTTGCTGGTTGTTATGAAGCCCTTTGACAGACTTAATAGCTTGCTTTCTTATTTTGTCGACCACTGCCGAGTCATCAAAGGAAATAACTTTAAAATCAAGTCCACCTGCTTCTATCGTAGTCTTAGCTTCCATAAGCCGCTTCTCACCCCAGCCAGGCCTGGAGAATAAAATAAAACGCCAGCGCCCAAAGGATGATCACTATGCTGGGCCTGACTAGAATACCAATGCTATGATGGATACGAGTCTTGAAGAAGGTATTGGTAACCACCAGGCAGACGTGCAGCGGCGAGAGCATCATGCCGACAAAACCGCAGGCGTAGGCTAACATGATCGCGGGCAGCTTTTCCGCCAGGGTCGCATCGGAACCGCCCAAGACACTGATCACCACCGGCATGCCCGCGCCGACAAAACCTACCGCGATGCCGGTGCTGAGCCCGCTGATAAAGGGGATAATCGCGATAATCATGAGCGCCGGGATACTCCAGGTAATCATCTCCGCTCGCATTGCTGCCCCCATGGTTTCACCGCTGGGAAGTTCCGCTTCGATAAAGGCGCCATAAATCCGGATAACCGCCACCAGGATCAGGAGGTTCAGGATATTTTTGGAAAAGACGATTTCTTTCCACTCCTCCCGGCTCAGGCGGCGCTGGCACTGCACCAGCAGCATGGCGGCGCAGACCCCGATTGAGATGGGGAGGTAGCGGCTGACCTCCGCGACCTGGGGGAAGCAGATTCGAATGACAGCGTAGGTGGCAATCACCACGACAATGGGTGAGATCAGAGAAAA